>JAKBAL010000261.1 GCA_021809225.1 Pseudomonadota bacterium
CTGCTAAAATCACGACAAAACTCAAAACGGATAATAGCTTACGCATAAGAGACCCCACTTTACTTTTTTTATTTTTTCACCGGCGACATTTTTTTCCCTAGAATAGACTTTGAGGGTGCCATAGGTTTGCTTGTCGCAGTAAGGTTCATCGGGTAACACTTGTTATTATGACATTTAGGATAACTAGGAAAACAACACCCTCCACCACAACAGTTAACTTTATGCGGACAACAATTACCGTTACCACAACACGTCAAATCTGAGCCGCCATCACAACAGTACTGCCCGTCGTCACAAGGTGTAAAATCACCGAAGCACGAAGTCTGCGACTGAACAGAACCACTCGCTAGCAATATAACTATAAAACTTAAAATAGATAATAGCTTACGCATAACAGCTCCTTTTTATATTTTTTTACTGCTATTCCCCGTCAATGATAGGTATAACTTTAAAAAGAAAATATCTTAATCAAAAGAAAAGTCAAGTGAACCGTTCTCTTTCCCTTTTTACACTTTTTCTGATCCTTATCTTATTGGGTCTTGGAACCTGGCAACTTCAAAGAAAAGCTGAGAAGGAAGCTTTGCTTGAAACCTTAGCCCAAAGCCAGAAAAGCCCCGCTCAAAATGTCGATGATATTAAGATTCCTACTGTTTTTCAGCCTCTTTATGCTACAGGTCAGTTTGTTCCCGGTAAAACCATTTTCCTTCAAGCGAAAGTTCATCACGGAAAGAGTGGTGTTTATGTTTTGGATGTCTTTCAAACTCAAAAAGGACGTTATCTTCTCATTCAACGAGGATGGGCGATAAAAGAAATTTTAAACGCTCCCGCAGGAATCATAAGAATAGAAGGAATCGCAAGAACCCCTTCTACCCCTACCTATTTTCAGCCTGCCAATGTACACCCAACTTATTTCTGGATTGATCTGAAAGACCTTTCTCAAAATCTTAATTTCTCTCTCTTACCTTATTATCTGGTCGCAAAAACTTCAAATGATCCCCAAATTTATCCAACCCCTCCTTTTCCGCTCCCCCCAAACCATCATTTTGAATACGCCATAACGTGGTATAGCCTTGCTTTTATCCTTGGAATCATGCTTTTGTGGAGTAGAAAAAAATTTTTTAAAAAGGAAAAGCTGTGACAGTTCGCACGACAACCCTCGACAATGGCTTAAGAATTATTACGGACGATCTCCCTGGGATTGTTACCGCTACTTTGGGATTATGGGTTGAAGTTGGAGCACGTTATGAATCACCTGAGATCAATGGAATCTCTCATTTTTTAGAGCATATGGCTTTTAAAGGCACCACAACCCGCTCGGCCAAACAAATTGCCGAAGAAATTGAAAACGTTGGAGGGCATTTGAATGCCTACACCTCCCGCGAAAATACCGCCTACCATGCCCGAGTTTTGGAAGCAGACGTGCCCCTTGCCCTCGACATCATTGCCGACATCATTCAAAATTCAACTTTTGAAGAGGAAGAATTGGCACGTGAGCGGGACGTCATCCTCCAAGAAATAGGACAAGCCTTCGATACTCCTGATGACATTATTTTTGACTATTTTCAAGAAACGGCCTTCCCTGACAATCCCTTAGGTCGGCCTATCCTTGGCCGCCCAGACATCATTCATAAAATTTCTCGGGAAGATTTAAAGGGATATATGGAGCATGAATATACCGCCCCTCGTATGGTTTTTGCAGCAACGGGTGCCGTAAACCATGACCGAATCGTTGACCTTTGCCAAAAGCGCTTTACTCATCTTGCTTCCCACCCAACAAATAGTTTTAAAAAAGCCTCCTATCAAGGGGGACAGTATTTTGACAAGCGCAAACTTGAACAAGTCCATATTTTGGTAGGATTTGAGTCCTGCCCTTATGGCGACCCTGATTTTTATCCTCTCTCTGTCTTCTCAAATCTTTTAGGGGGAGGGATGTCCTCACGGCTCTTTCAAGAAGTGCGAGAAAAACGCGGGCTTGTGTATTCTATTTATTCTTTTAACAGCGCCTTTCGGGATACGGGTCTCTTTGGTATTTATGCCGGCACGGGGGAACACCAAGTTCAAGAGCTTCTACCAACAATCAGAGACGTTCTTAACAACGTCTCTGAAACCTTAGAAGATAAAGAATTAAACCGTAGCAAAGCGCAGCTCCAAGCCGGTATCTTGATGTCTCTTGAAAGCACCTCTGCTCGGTGTGAACAGTTAGCGCAACAAATAATGATCTATAATCGTCACATCCCTCCTGAGGAAGTTATTGAAAAAATAAATGCTGTGACTTACGAAGACCTTATCCGAGCCACAGCCAAGATAATGGCAACTCCTCCTACATTTGTAGCCTTAGGCCCAGGCAATGAAATTACGTGGAACTCCTAATATTCCATCCTGTTTTGGTAAAAAATTAAACCCCCTATGCGAGGGAAGGAAGAAAAATAAAATACTTAAAATTTAAATAAAAATTAGATTAAATTATTTTATTTGAAATAATATTCTTTTTACTGCTATTAAACAACTCTAATGTTAAAAAAGGAGTATGTTTAATGAAAAAGAGTTTTATGTTTTTTATCTTGAGCCTTACAATCGTTGGTACCGCTCAAGCTGGTCTTAAAAGCGATTACGAGAATGCGCTTGATGAATGGCAAAAAGCATACCCAGTTATTCAGAAACTCAGAACGGAAGAACTTTTTATAGAATGTTCTGGAACTTTCTTGAAGAAATTCAAAAAAAACACAGATGCTACACCAGAATTAGTCTTCGAAAATGTTATTAAAAACATTATACCCATTTTTTACCAAAATTACGATAAATATTGTTTATACGTAGAAAGGTTAGCCCCCATTTATGAATTTTTTGTCCATTTCAAATTTAATGAATAAGAATTCATCTTGTATCTTGGGGAGAGCTTTCGCTCTCCCCATAAAATACCCTTTTTTAAGGTTTTCCAGGCCATGTCAACCGAAGTGTCGATATCGATTGCCCAATGTTTTGAAAGGCCGCAAGCAGATCCGCATTTGTAACTGTTAAGAAATACTTGGTTGAATCAGTAGCACAATTTTGAAAAAGTGCCTGATTAGCAGCACCCCCAGCAGACCCGTTATGGTTAAAAAGGATAGTATAAATTTGGATTCCCTGACTTTTTAGGTTCGTACACATAGCCGCCATGCTTGTATTTAAATTATTGGTTGTCTGAGCAGAGTTAGTTGTCCCTGTACGTCCTTCACCAAGCCGTCCATATCCTGTATAGTCAGCATCAGTTGAAATAGGTGATGATGGAGCTGGTGCGCCAGGTTGCCCCGTAGGCCAATCGTACCAAGTATTCTGCCCATCTGTCATAAGAACAACAACTTTCAATGTTTGGTTATAGGGTTGGGGCTCAGTAGAAGGGGTCGTAGATACAGGCCACAAGCCTTTCCACTTTGGTGAAACCATCCACCAAGCAGCATCAAGCCCCACATTAATCATCGTTCCTCCCCGAAAAGTTGCTTTCATATTATTTATCGTACTCTGAACTGTCGCTTGTGAAGCTGTTAAAGGAAGCATAGGAATTGGACACCCTAAATTTGGCCCCACACCATTATTTCCATCCGACTGCCCATTAAAATTATAGTTATCTCCAAAGAAAAGAGGTGGAGTCGTGTTCTTCAGAACATAGTTTTGAGCAGATGGGTCCCAATCATTGTCTCCTAATGCTTGTTTCGTATTTCCCCAAGGGGGCGTCCCTAAAGAAGCTGTTGATGTCTTTGTCGTTCCTCTATTTAAGGGTAGACCATAAGTATACCCATGAATCGAAGTTGAAGGATAAAGAAAAGGTGTAAATGGGTAAGCTTGAGGAGTCGCATCCGTTGAATCCGTACCATTCGGATAGTTTGTATAACCATAAGTTGCAGGGGCACTGTTAGGTGTCCGAGCCTCTATACATCCCATCCAATTACCACCCACGCTCGTCGAGTTCGAGGGAATATTAGGATAAAGATTTGTATTAGCAACCTGTGCTTGTCCAGCTGCAGATAGCCAACTCGTAGGGGAAGAGCCTGCCATATTAATATTCACTGTTGTTGTTGGTCCATTATCGTTTACTATGTTAACGTCTTCCATCAGCAACGTGCATGGGTAAAAGTAGTTTGCGTAAGTTAAAGTGTGGTTTGTGGCGCAAACGAAATCAAGAACTTTCCCTGATGCTTGAGCAGAAGGGTTCCCATCGAAAGTGACTCCT
>JAKBAL010000262.1 GCA_021809225.1 Pseudomonadota bacterium
CCTCATTATTTAAAAAGGAGATCTGCCCCAATTCCTTATATTGAGACGGCTGAATTTGGTTAAAGGCATTTTGCACAGTATCCGTATGTCCTGTTAATAATAATCCATCTAACAGAAAGACCATGCGGCGAAGATCTGTTCCAGGAATTGTCGAGTCAGCAAAGGTATCAAAGTAGACTGCTGTTTTCTCCGCGTTGCTTGTGTTTCCAGGAGGGAAGGCATCAACAAAGTCTTGGAGAGCAAGAACCAAGACTTTGACTGCATTATTTGTATAGATAACATTGTACTTTAACCGATCACTTGACATGGTGTTCGCAAATCGACCCTGAATCTGTCCTTTGCTTATCAAAAGCGTGAATGTTTGATTCCTCACTGCACGAGGAAAACAACCGATCTTCGTCACATTGAGCGTTCCATTGAGAAACAGATCACCTCCAACACCTCGATCGGATTGGTTATTTCTGCTCACTTGCATATGCAGACTTCCTGTGGGTGTAATGGTTAAGTTTTTATCGATCATCATCGTAGCGAGGGGAGTTTTAAGGTTTCCTGGGGAAACGTCTCCTGCCACAACTAAGTTATTTGCAACGATACCATCGCCGTTAAGAGTGGCCCCTGCAGAAACATTGATATCACCCTTTTGAATGGCAAGAGGCGCAACTACATTTGTTGTCCTCGATTGTGCCAAAAGAACTGGCGCCGCCGGCTTATTAAGAGTAAGCGTTCCTTCTTGTACGTTAACCTCGCTGCCATCAATATTACCGTCATAGGTAATTCCTCCAAAAATAAGGGTTCCTTCTCCAGTTTTGTAAAGAGGCCCACCATTATTTAATGCGGCAGTAAACTGTGTTACGTTTGATACTCCATTAATCTGGAATGTTCCTCCTAAAGTATCGAGGACAACATCTCGACCACTCACCAAGCCTACTGTTGTTTCTAGTGTCCCTCCATTGAAAGTAAGTGGGCCTGAGGAAGCTCCTAAGTTATTGTCTGAACTTATACTCAGTACTCCTTCCTTGATATTTGCGCCTCCTCCATACGTATTGCGACCTTGCAAAACAAGCGTTCCTTCTCCAGTTTTGCCGATAAAGCCGTCTCCACTAATGATTCCTGTGAGAGTTAGCGTTGTTCCTTCTTGGGTTTTTAAAGTTCCTCCCGTAGAATTTACTTGCATATTACGAGAAGTTTCTAAATCTTTTATCGTTTCAAGAATTGCGTTATTGGAAAAGATGACAGGCTTCCCTGAGGCTCCTAAGTTATTATCGGTACCTATGTTTAGAGCTCCCTTATTAATTTGCGTCCCTCCGCTATAGGAATTATCCCCTGTTAGAGTCTGGGTTCCCGATCCTTCTTTAATAAGAGCTCCTTCTCCGTTAATACTCCCCCCATAAGTTGTAGAGCGATTACCTGTGCCAATGGTTAGAGTATTCTTCCCCAACTCTACGATTCCTCCTAACCCTGATAAAGATTCAAGAGTTTGATCGTTTCTGAGTTCATAAAGTCCACCCGATATAACCAATGGTGAGCTAGGAGAAATATTTCCTGTTAAAATTCCAACACTTATATTTGTTTCTCTCGTATAAGTATTAATTCCTTTTAATATTGTTGTGCCCTTACCATACTGAATAAATCCTCGGCTTCCTATATTGTCTCCTGTTCTTCCTGACCCAAATTCATCGGTAATATCATCACTATAGATTATCTCGGTAGGTGAATCTGGAGAAAATGTGAAATATCCTGTAATCCCTTGCAAAAAAATACCGTTTCCAAAAGCCAGACTATTTCCTGCGCTGCTCCCTGCTGCCTTTCCTCCTATAACCTGTCCTTCAAACATTAAACCATAACCCTTAAGAGTTAGCTTGCCTCCGTCAGCAACAAATATAGACCCTCCCATGGCGGCTCCACCGCTGCCCTGCCCATTGGTAGAGCTTCCTCACCCAAAACCACCTAATCCTGCCGTAAAGCTAGCTCCAGCACCTCCACCGAAAACGCTAGTTCCTCCCGCAGAAAAACCATCACTTGAACCGCCCCCACCGCCGCCAAAATCACCCGGTGCTCCGCTTCCTTTATTTATATTGGGGTAACCACTGCCACCTCCTCCACCAAAACCGCCGACGCTTCCTCCATCAAAGCCAACGCCGCCTCCACCACCAATTCCTCCTACTCCGCCACCTTTTAATCCTATATTTCCATTTCTTCCTCGAGCTGTATTATTTTCAAAGGCCACGTTTGTAAGAGTTACATTTGCATTTTTATTAACGAAGAGAGCTCCTCCCGCTCCCATTCCTCCTCCAGAACCTTCCCCCCCTTTGCCATAAAATTTTGAAAGTTTACGTTATTTACTGCAACAGAAATGGATTGGGGAGTTTGATTACTCGTGCCATCTGAATTAAAAGCTGAATTGGGGAGACCACTAATAAAAAGACCACGTCTGACACCATCCTTTTTCCCATCCAGTGTTAAAGTACCACCTCCTGCATTGCCCTGAATTTCCATATTACTAAAGATTAGAGGAGGTTCTGTTGAAAGTGTGATTGTAGGGTCAGGATTTCCGGGGATGTTTATTTGAATGATATTGGTTATGGTAGAGTCAATAATTCCTTTTGGAGCCCCTTTGGCATTTGCGTTTAAGATCGCTTCACGTAAGGTTCCGCCCTGACTTATATCATCACCTGTGCTCGTTACTTTCCAAATGAAAGTTTCTGCAAAAGCACAAGAAGAGTGTAGCAGAATAGATAGCTTTAGGAGTATAGATAGTTTTCTCATTTTACTTTCTTCCTTGAGTGTAGATGAGGGGTCATGAAACCTTCTTTTTTTATCTCTAGGGTCGCCAAGTGTGACAGACACAATTCGACATATTTAAAATTTGAGTTAAAATTGCGTTAAAAAGAGAATAATTTCGTACACACCTCCTTATTGAAAAATGTCGTTTAATTTGCTAACGACAGAGGGGCTTACACTTTATAGCTAAAGGGTTTCATGTCATTAAATGCTTCTTTGAGGCTTATGCGTCTTCATCGTCCGATTGGGATTTGGCTTTTAATGTTTCCTGCCTGGTGGGGCATTGCCTTGGCAAGCCCTTCCTGGCCGCCCCTTTTTCTGCTTCTTCTTTTTGCGGTTGGAGCCATGCTGATGCGTAGCGCTGGCTGTGTGTATAATGACATGATCGACAAAGACTTTGATGTCAAAGTTGCACGTACAGCCCTACGTCCGCTGGCAGCGGGAGAACTCTCTTTAAAGAAGGCTCTTTTTATTTTTTTAGGTCTTTTGAGTTGTAGTGCTTTTATCCTGTTTTCCTTTCCCTGGCCCGTTATTTCGACAGGCTTTGTTGCCCTTGGCCTTGTATTTCTCTATCCTTGGATGAAACGCTTGACGTATTGGCCACAATTTTTTTTAGGTTTGACATTTAACATGGGTATTCCCATGGGGTGGCTAAGCCTTAACTCTCATCTTTCGGTTGTACCCCTTCTCTTTTACGGAGGAGCCATTTTTTGGACGATAGGATATGATACAATCTATGCTTTCCAAGATCGGGAAGATGATCTTTTTATAGGGGTAAAATCTTCAGCTTTGGCTATTTCCTCAGCTCCTAAGCTTTTTCTAAGCTTGTGTTATGGAGGAAGCCTTATCCTGTGGAGCCTAGGAGGAAAGGAAGCTCATTTAGGATGGATTTACTGGTTTTTTTTAAGTCTTATAGCCCTTCAACTGGCTTGGCAAATTTTTTCATTGAAAGAAGGTAACGCGATGAATTGCCAGAGAAAATTTGAATCAAACACAAGTATTGGATTCCTTTTGTTTCTAGGTATTGTATTTTCCCATTTAATCGACTAAAAAAATGGAAATGAATTGAGTTATTCCATGAAATTTTTAAATCTTTTTTCTGACAAGACAAGTGTTTCCCTTGTCAAGCGCTTGTGGTGCGAACACATCAAGCCCTATCGATGGTATATCTGTGCTGGACTTTTATGTATGGCCATTGCCGCCATGACAACGGCTATGCTCGCAAAAATGCTTCAGCCCCTCTTTGATGATGTGTTTGTCGCCCGGAATGAAGACGTGCTTTTTGAAGTCGCCCTATTGGTCTTCGGCATATTTGTTCTCAAAGGTTTTTCAAGTTTTGGAGAAGCAGTGAGCTTGATTTATGTGGGGCAAAAAATTATTGGGGATATTCAAAGGCGGCTTTTTGATCACTTTATTGGCGCTGAT
>JAKBAL010000263.1:0-1233 GCA_021809225.1 Pseudomonadota bacterium
ATATTGAAGATATCGAAATCACCAAAAATGCCCTCAAGCCTCTCCCTTCAGCAGGACATCTTCTTATTGAAGTATATGGGGCAGGAGTAAACCCTGTTGATTGGAAAATTTGTGAAGGGCGTCTAAAGGAAAGACTGGATCTAAAGTTTCCTTTAACTTTGGGGATGGATTTTTCAGGAGTAGTCAGGGAAGTTGGAGAAGGCGTAACTGACTTCAAAAAAGGAGATGAAGTTTACGGACAATCGAGTGTTTTTAGTGGTGGGTCAGGGGCATTTGCTGATTTTGTGACAGTTGATGAACAACGTGCTGCGAAAAAACCTAAAAAAATCAATCAAATTGAGGCCGCTGCAGTGCCCCTTGCAGCTGTAAGCGCTTGGCAAGCTCTTGTTGATCATATGAAGCTTTCCAAAGGTCAAAAAATTCTTATCCATGGAGGCTCTGGCGGTATTGGGATGTTTGCCATCCAACTAGCAAAGCATTTAGGAGCCTATGTAGCAACAACCGTGAGCCCAGAAAATGAGCAGTTTGCTAAAGATTTAGGTGCGGACGAAGTCATCGATTACAAAAATCAGGCTTTTGATGAGATGTTGCATGATTATGACGCGGTCTTCGACACCGTTGGTGGTGAAACGTATGTGAAATCCTTTAAAATCCTTAAAAAAGGCGGCGTCATTGTTTCTTTGCTAGAGCACCATCGACCCGAGCGTAACGCAGAAAACAGCATAAGAGCTGTATCTGAGTTCACCCAAGTTAACAGAGAGCGTTTACAAAAAGTGGCTGAGCTCATCGAAAAAGGTGTTCTTAAAATTCACGTTGATAAAATCTTTCCTTTAGATAAAGCAAGGGATGCTCTTGAATATCTGAAAACGGATCATCCACGGGGGAAGGTTGTTTTAAAAATTAAAGAGGATGATTAAAAAACCCGTTTAAGAAACCGTTAATGTTTTCATGATAAGAAGGTGTAAGACCTAAGCAAAGAAAGGACAGCGGTGACTTTAAGAATCAAAAATACAATCATGAGCTTTGCTTTCGGGTTAGCTTTGCTCCTATTCAAGAACTCTCCGGCTTTAGCGTATGATACGTGTTCTCCTTCCTTACCAGAGAATGGATGGAGTTGTTACCGAAACCCTGTTCCAGGATGGACACCTTGTGTGTGTACACATAAACCGGAAGAACCTGTTTGCTAATGTTCAAAATGATCGACCACTTCTCCATTTTAGCGTGCTTTCATAT
>JAKBAL010000263.1:1243-4178 GCA_021809225.1 Pseudomonadota bacterium
AGAACCTGTTTGCTTTTGGTCCAGCGAGCCAACCTGTTCTCCATGCGATCCTTCATCCATATGTCATGTCGCAAAACCATGTGAGGTTTGTAATATGCACCAGGGATGTGACGAATGGCCAAACGCGGCAACAAAGTGCTCTTCACCTATAACTTCATCACGGAATTTCGAAAACTTACGCAAACGATTGGTTCGTAGTTAAATAAAGCGGGTGGGTGAAACTATTAAAAAGCCCTTGGCCATTCCTCAGATGTTTTCTTCTGTTTCCTTTTCTTTTTCCTCATCGTTGTCCTCTGAATCACTTGTTTTATTCGCCCCTTCAGAACCAAACAAGCCGTCTTCTTGTGCTCCTAATGAAATAGAAAGATCAACTATTTCCTTAAATAAAGGATCTAGGTGACCTCTTTCGATGGCAGCGTCAAAAAACATCCATACTTATCTGCATCGTAAGTAATACCTGCGGCTGCTGCATCGCCATAACAATAAGATTTCAATTTATCTTTCCAATTAGGGTGAGGTTTAAAAATATGAGGGAAACTCTTTTTACCAACGCGTAGTATGAAATCATCAGGCAAGGTAGGATTATGAAGTTGGCTTTGTAAAGCTTTAAGCAAGAAATGGTTTCGAATGCTCGACAAAAACAAGATTCCTTATTTTGTCCGCATAAAGGAAAATACGTTACTTCCTTGGGGAAAGACTCCTATCAAGGCTGAAAAACTTTTTTACCATCTCGCAGAAGGAGAGAGCAGGCTCATTGAAAAGGAAATGTATGGAGGCACTGTCTATTTTGCGGGCACTCGATCCAAAGCCGGAGACCTGATCATTGTCATGACCAATCAAAATTTAAAAGCCAAGAAAATCCTCAATCAATATCGCAAAAGGTGGTCCATAGAAGAACTTTTTCGAAAAGTAAAAACTTCAGGGTTTCATTCGGAAAATACGCATATGATCCATTCACCACGACTGATTTCCTTGTTGATTATTATGAGCTTTGGCTTGCTGATTGCTTGCCTTACGGGGCAAGACGATAAAATTCCTTGGAAAAAAACCTTGGGCTGCCCTCTCTATTGCGTCTTCAAACAAGGGCTGATTAATTTCCAACGATCTGTTGCTCAGTCTCTAACGGATACCATAGAAACCATCCTCAATCTTCTGGAAGGGGCTAAAAATGTTATCTTTTAAAAAGTGAGGGGTAGTGTGAATTATTAAATAATTTTTAACTTTTTTGTTTTAAGCTGAGTACAACAAAAAAAGGAGAAACAATGATGATAAGAAGTTTTCAAGTAGGGCTCAACATAGCAGCTATCACGGGGTTCTTTTTCTTGATAGGAGGAGAAGCCAACGCTCGACAAAAGTGTACAGTAGATCGTGATTGTGAAAATTATTGTCCCGTTAATGTACCATGGTGCTGCAAGGGGAGTATTTGTGTGTGCGGTCCCCAATGCCAAACTGTCCTAGAAGAGGAAGAGCAGGAAAGTAAATAGTCTTATTCCGCGTCTTGACAGCCTTTTAGAGGTTCCTACCTTGTTGAAAAAAGGAAGAGAGTCCATGTCTGATGATCCGACATTAGACAAATTGAAGAGGAAAATTCAGGAAGCCCAGAATAAGGCTAAACCAATTCCCTTTAAAGAAAACAAACTCCAGAATCTAGCGGGTAAGTTTTTTAATGTTGGTGTCGAGCTTTTTGCAGGCGTTGTTGTTGGAACAGGCTTAGGAATTTTCGTAGATTGGGTTTTTGGAATTTCTCCGTGGGGACTCATCTCCTTCTTTATCCTTGGATCATTAGCTGGTATGCTCAATGTCTATCGAGCCTTAACCTCTAAAAAGACAAAAGATAAAAAGAAGGATACTCATGTTTGATCCCCTCCATCAGTTTGAGATTCACTCTCTCATTCCTATAAAGTAGATGGGATAGATATATCCTTTACAAACTCATCCCTTTTTATGGTTGTAACCGTTTTCGTTACAGCATTTTTTCTGATTGGCGGAATGAGCCGTTCCAGAATAATATTTTCCCTTTATTTTTACGATTTTTATGTTCATCCTCATGGGAAATTTAATTGGAATGATCCCTTACAACTTTACTTTTACAAGTCACATTATTGTAACATTTGGCCTTGCAATGATTGCATTTGGTATGGCAACCCTTGTTGGGTTTATTCGCCATGGATTCCATTATTTTTCCCTCTTTGTTCCAAAAGGCGCGCCGGTTTATATGCTTCCCCTTATTATCCTTATGGGGCAAGACGATAAAATTCCTTGGAAAAAAACCTTGGGCTGCCCTCTCTATTCCGTCTTAAAACAAGGGCTGATTAATTTCCAACGATCTGTGCTCAGTCTCTAACGGATACCATAGAAACCATCCTCAATCTTCTGGAAGGGGCTAAAAATGTTATCTTTTAAAAAGTGACGGGTGATCCACCCCTTCAGAACCAAACAAGCCATCTTCTTGTGGTAGTAATGAGACGTCATACCAATCGGGTTTCAATTTATCTTTCCAATTAGGCTTAGGTTTAAAAATATGAGGAAACCATTTTTCACAAACTCTTATAATTTTTTAAAAGTTTTTAAAATCATTGACTTTTGTAACAATATTTAATATTTGTAAGCATGTTTTTATAATTTTTTATTATGTTTTTACAAGGTGTTATTATGTTAAAAAATTCAATGTTTATATTATATTTGTTTGCGACAACGATAATTTTAAGCACGAATGATAGCTTTGCTGGTCATTTTTCTAAAGACGAGGTGCAAGAGGGGGATCTAAGCTTCAAAGAAGCAAAATTGCAATATAAGGGGGCTTCTTCATCAGGGCCACCTCATGAAAATTTTTGAGAGAGGATGGTGGAAAGGATGTTATCATCCCACCCCGCCATTTTTCTAAGTCTTTTAATAGACTGACGTTTCATTTGATTTTTCGTAAGCTGCAAAAGAT
>JAKBAL010000264.1 GCA_021809225.1 Pseudomonadota bacterium
TTTATTATCTTTCGGGCGCACCTGGTCTTGGTAAAACCACCGCAGTCCGAGAAATTGCGAAACTTTTAGGACTTCCCCTTTTTGAGACAAATATAAGAACATCAGAAGATATTTCCCAGAACTCTTTAGAGGGTGGGGACTGGCAAAGACAACTAGCAAATCCTGGTTGTATTGCTCGTGCCTTACTTGAAGGCTACCAGGAAGAAGAGACGGCATCTGAACCAGTGATTAAGGTGCCACTTCCTATAGCATCTAAATACTCATTGCCAGCATATTTTAACGTCTCACTAAAACAAAAAAGAGCTATTCATACTTATGAAAATGCAATTTTTAATATAAATGATTTTGATCGCCTTTTACTTGATCCTCAGACGTCGACACAAACTCTCGCATTTTTATTGGATTATTTAGATCCTGAGAAAAAGTATTTTTTTAGTCCTTATTTTCAAGCCCCAATAAAAGTTAAAAACTTAATTATTTTTGTAACAGCGAATAATGATATCCCTGAAGAAAAGAAATTCGAAGCTCTAAAAGACCGGCTAGTTGAAATACCGTTCAAAGCTTTTGCTTCAAAATACAAAGAGAAAATTTTATCCAAGTTTTTGAAAAAAATACTTCAAAAGTATAATCTAAATGATCTTATTTATGATGAAGATTTCCAGAGAAAAATATCCACGCAAGTAAATGAAACAGAATCTATACGTAAAGCAAAAAAAATAATAGAGATACTCGTCACAGAGGAAAGAATACATCGTAAGCCCAACCAGCTCGATGATGACACTGATTCAAGTCCATCAATGGACGGAGATAAATCGAGTGAATCAGATGACTTAAAACAAGATTTAGCAGAAAATGTGCCTTGGCTAAGTACAAATCCTCCTACATTCACAGATTCTGCAGTTTTCGTAAAAGTAGCTGCTCTTGAAATAGTGGCTGCAGCAACGAGGTTTCTTTCTTCAAGCAAGCAAGCAGATCAACAAGAAGGTATCAGCGATCTTTTAGGGGAAGAAGGTTCCCTCTCTCGTTTATTCGTAGACAAACCTGGATTAATTGAGAAGCTTTGGAGCTCGAGTTTACACAAAAAAATTTGGGGCACTAAAGAATCATCAGGTGATCAAGGTGCTCTGATCAATCGTATTAATCGATTCGAAGCTCCTCAGCAAAAACATATAGTGCTAAAGTTTCATATTCAGCTTGTTCAAGCAATAGTTGAAGCGCTTCTAAATTTTAAAAATGAAGGAACATACATATATAATAAAATTTTGACTGATAGTGTCAGAATAAAAAATATTAAACTTTTATCAACCCATTTAACAAATCTTACTGACCTTAAAGAGGATCAAACCTGGGTAGGAGAAAAGTTAGATGAAGAGAATAGCTACTTTTCCGAGATTTATCGTGAATATAAGGAGTGGCTGGGAAATTCAGATCAGAAAACCAATAAAGTGATGTTACTTTTAGCAAGCTATCCAGAAAATAGGGATGAAACAACTAACAATAAAAATCAACTTAAAAATGGCAATGAAACTCACACGTACTATTCTAGATCTCAAGGTTCTAAATGGCAAGAAATGGATCCTCTCGGGGTAAATGCTAAAGGCAAAGAAAAAGAAAAATAACAGAAAAAAGGCAAAAAAAGATATGAGAGAGAATACTGCAAAAAAACAAAATGCAGGTCTATTAGCAAGCAAAAATGCTTTTAAAAAAATTCCACCTTCATTAATCCAATATTTATATGAATGGGATGATATTTATAAAAAGAGTATTAATGATATCCCGCTGTTTAACAAAAATGTGGACCTCTCATGGTCCAAAGAAAAAAAACAAGACTTTGTAAAGTTACTTTATCACGTTCGAGGACATTTTAGTGATTTTCTTTGGTGTATAGGGAATAAAGCCCCCAATATAAAGTCTAAAAATATTATTTTATACAATTATGCTGAGGAGTTTGGGGGCAATTTTTGTTCCCATGAACAGCTATATTTTTATTTTGCTGAAGCTATGGGGATCTCTTCTCCTAAAGACGTCATAGACAAGAAATACTATAAACCGTTTTTAAAGAAATTTAATCAAGGACATTTAGATTGGTTAAAAACGAACGCTTGGAACGGTTGTTTAGGAGCCTACGCTGCATATGAAAGGTTAGATAATTTAGATTATGTTAATCTTTTATATGTCGCGGAAAAGATGGGGGCATCTAATAAAGGACTAATCTTTTTCAAAGTTCACAGTAAAGCAGAACACTTCGATTCGACGATAGATTTGTTAGCAGAATCTTGGCTTGAAGATGAAGAAACTGTGAACGCTTCCTTCCAATTTATAGCAGAACACCAAGTAAACATGTGGAAAAAAGTCTCAAATGAGCTTCTTAGCCATAGTTGAAAGACAATTTGCATGAAGGATCTGGTAAAACAATATACGTATTTTAACATACGGATTTACATATGATAAATCGTTGGGATAACCAAAAGACAAAATTTTAGCGCAAACTTAATGTCTTCAATGTGGTACTGCAAAAAATAAGTTTATGGAAATTCATTATAAAGTCCAGAATCGAGAGGAGAGTGCTCAACTAAGTGCGTTAACGGTTAAATATTGAGGCCGCTTTAGAACACTCTCACAGTTAGAGCAATTCTCCCTTCTACAGCATTACTGATTTGTTTGTATGGCTCGCTCACTATAAATTGAATGATGTGGTCCTTAATGCGTATCTTATCTCCTCTCTCATTGATTTAAAGGCCGTTGAAAGTTTAGATCTCATTCGCATAGCCTTTCAAGAAAATACCGTCGATTTAGCGGTCGCTGGAGATGTTGAGGATATTGAAATTTCCCTTGGCGTTCGTGAAACGAGGGTGACACCTCAACGAAATTATCTTGCAGAACAATTAGGAATTCAACACCTTATTAATAAATGGAGACAAGACTTTGCTCACGAAGATTGCCATCCCGGATGCAACCATGAGAAGAGAATTTCATCCCCAAAACAGGTTACGATAGGAAGTTAAAGATTCCATTTTAAATTAGGAAACCAATGCTGTTCTTCATCCCTAAAAAGAAACCTTACTTCGATCTAAATATTCATACCCATCAATATCTTCAAACTTTTTAATTCCTGAACCCTTTAATTTTAGGACTAGGTCTTTGTTTTCTTTTTCAAATTTAAGGCTTGTAAGATTTGAGCTATCTCTTAAATCGAGCAATTCTAAGTTATCCAAATTTTCCAGTCCAGAAAGCTTTGTGATTCCAGATTCTAAGAGATATACCTTTTTTAATTGTTTTAGAGACTTGGTGAATGCAATTTCTGTGAGTTTTTCTGTCTGGCTTAAATCAAGTTCTTCCAAATTAGGAACATTTCCGATACCTGTGAATGTTGAAATATTTGATCCTTCCAAGCGTATCGTTCTCAAGTCTTCTAGGTTCTCTGTGAAAGTAAGTTTTTCGAGATTGCGTGTGTCTTTTAAATCAAGATCTTCAACGTTGAGAGCATTTTCTAAACCTGTTAATCTTGAGATATCTGATCTTGCTAAGTTTATCTTTTTTAAGTTTTTAAGTCTCTCTGTAAAGGTAAGTTCTTCGAGATTACGTGTGTCTCTCAAATCAAGATATTCCGCATTAGGAACATTTTCTAAACCTGTTAGGGTTGATATACTTGATCCAGCTACGCTTATCATTTTTAAGTTTTCATGGCTTTTTGTGAAGGTAAGTTCTTCGAGATTGTATGTGTCGCTTAAATCAAGATCTTCAACATTAGGCGCATTTTCTAAACCTGTGAATGTTGAAACATTTGATTCGGCTAAGCGTATCGTCTTTAAGTTTTTAAAGCTGCCTGTTAATGAAAACTCATCGAGATTACGTGTTTTGCTTAAATCAAGAAGTTCCACACTAGGAGCATTTTCTATGCCTGTGAGTGTTGAGATATTTGATCCGGCTAAGCGTATCGTTTTTAAGTTTTTAAGGTTCTTTTTGAAGGTAAGTTCTTTAAGATAGCGTGTGTCTCTTAAATCAAGTTCTTCCACATTAGAAATTTTTTCTAAACCTGTTAGGGCTGAGATGCTTGATCCAGCGACGCTTATCATTTTTAAGTTTTCATGGCTTTTTGTGAAGGTAAGTTCTTCGAGATTGTATGTGTCGCTTAAATCAAGATTTTCCACATTAGGAGCATTTTCTAAACCTGTG
>JAKBAL010000265.1 GCA_021809225.1 Pseudomonadota bacterium
ACTTCTAAAATTCTTTCTAAGTACACTACTTCTGAAGCTATCATTGCTAAAAATTTTTATTTTGATTATAAGCATATTCAAATTGAAAGCAAATTCCTTACTCCTGATAAATGTGTAGATGAATTCGTTTCTTATATTGACAAAGTCCCAGACAATGTGTGGATTTACTTTCACTGTCGTCATGGGAAAGGCCGCACTTCCATGATGCTTGTCATGTATGACATCATGAAAAATGCGCCTACCGTTGCTCTAAAAGATATCGTTAAGCGTCAACATCTTCTGGGTTCTGTCAATTTATTTGATACTCGCTATTGGAAAATAAAAGGAAGCAAGGCATATTCTTCAAATACACTTGAGCAGCGCAAGAAGTTTATCATCAATTTTTATACATTTATTTGCCAGCGAAAAGCTGGAGGAATTAAAAAATGGTCTGATTGGCATCAAGCACAGAAAAATGAGACATTATGAAATCGTTTTTTAAACTCAGGAATCTCTTCATCATAGGGAGTATCTGTTTTTTTATTGGGTTAATACTATATCTTTTTTTCGAGGCATTTTTTAATGGTCATTTTCGTACGACCCAAGATAAAATTTGGTCAACGCAACAGGTAGATTTAACAGGGCTGCGAGATCTTAAGGCTTCTGGGGGAACATCCGTACGTTTCTCTTACCTGACAAGAAGATTGAACCACGTGAAAGAGACAATTGTTATTATTGATGGGATTAGTGAATTACATGGCTATGTCTATGGAATTCCGACCACTTTTTTTGCTTATCAAAACCCTCACCCTCACTGGAAGTATTATATAAGAAGATGGATTTTTACAGGAACAGCCGATGTGCGTCCCGATCTTATAATTTCTGAATCTGAGGTAGCTCAAAAAAATGGATTTTCATATTTTCATGTCCAGGTTGGCAGCAAGTTTATCTCGTCAAGTGAATCCATCGATGAAATTGTAAAGATTTTTGATACCTTACCTAAAAACAGCTGGGTTCATTTTCATTGCCATTATGGTAAAGGAAGAACATCAATGATGCTTGTGATGTTCGATATCATGAGAAATGCACCTCATGTCTCGCTGACGGCTATTGTTAATCGCCAACATCTTTTAGGATCAGAAGATTTACTCAATATAGCTGCATGGAAAAAAGGAAGCTATACAAAACAGCAACTTGAAGAGAGAGCTGCCTTTATCAAAGCTTTTTATGCATTCGTTAGTCAACGAAAAGCTGGAGGAATCCAGCGGTGGACTGATTGGCTTCACACGACAATTCCACAATCTTCCACAGAGGTGTTGCAAGATGAGTGATGAGGTTAGAATGATCTTTTTTGCAAAAACAAGTGAGTTTTAGAGGTAATTGAGATTTCAAGAAGGGTATCTTTATCCATGGGAAAGCCCGAATTTCAGGTAATTTTTGAGATTAATGGAACATTTGAAAAATGTTTTAAGCAGTTTGTAGCGACTTCGCCTTGGAGCGAACGGCTCATGAGGTATCCTTGCCCTCCCTCACACCCCCACTTCGTTAAGAGATCGTATTGGGAATGTGTTTCAATCCCCTCAGCAATAACTTCAAGATTTAACTCATGTGCAAGAATAATTATATTTTTTACAATGGCTGCTGCGGTAGAATTATGGCAGATAGATTGAATAAATACTTTATCAATTTTGACAATGTTTAAAGGAAGATCTAATAAATATTGTTGTGAGGATTGTCCCGTTCCGAAATCATCAATCGCAATTTTTACACCGATTTTTCGTAAGAGTTTCAAAGCGTCAATGAGCGCTGAAATACTTGAAGCAACAGATATTTCAGTAATCTCAATTTCAAAGTAGTGAGGAGGAATTTGATATTTCTCTAAAAGATCAATCAAAGTTTCAATGACAGATGCATCATGAAAATTCTTGATGGAAAAATTCACACTCACAGGAACCAAAACTCCTTCTTTATGCCAGTGATGCATTTGCAGAATTACTGTTTCTAACACCCATTTAGTAAGAGGATTAATTAAAAGTGTTTCCTCGACCAACGGGATAAAATCTACCGGATTCATCGGTCCCAATAAGGGATCAACCCAACGTATAAGGGCTTCAAACCCCATAATTTTTCCTGTTTTAAGATAAACCTTCGGTTGATACTCTAAAATGAGTGATTTCCTTTCAAGGGCCGTTTTAAGCTGATGAAGGAGCAAAACGTTATACTCAGAAGAATCACTCATGTGATGATTGAAATAACTTATTCGTTGAGCTTGATGGTGTGTCACATTAATAGCAACTAAAGCCTTGCGAATCAGCTGGCTTAAGTTTTTATCATCAGAAGGATAGCGAGAAACGCCAAATCGTATTTCGACAAAAAGAGGGATATCGTTAATCTGATAAGTGCTTGTGGAAAGAGTTTCACATCGTTGAAAAATACCTTCAAGGTATTCTTCTTCTGGAATCAAAAGGATGAAGCGATGATCTTGAAGACGGCCTAATATCCCCTCACTACCAACAATTTTTTGTAAATTTTTGGCAACTTGCTTTATAATCATACTTGTTCCTTCTTCACCAAACGCCCTAATGATTTCTTCTGTTTGGTAAAGTTCAACAACAATAACCATGATGGACTTACGAGTATTTTGGCAAAGTTTTAAGAAAATCTGTGTCAGACCGTAAAGATTTGGTAACCCTGTCAAGGGATCAGTGGTGTGTTTAAGCTCGACCTCCTTTATATAAGCTCTAAAAAGAGCAGATCCACTTCCCGCAAGGGCACCTACAACGGTAAAAATAACTAAACGAAAAGCCCAAGACGAAAAAGGTTGAGAAATTTCATCAATATAACTTGCCGGCATAAAAGGGCCGACCATCATCCCTAAAACTAAGCCCGTTATTACTCCACCACGGACCGAGAATATTAAGCCAGCAAGAATGATAGGAATGTAAAGGATATGCAAGTAAGCAAATGTGGTTCCATCTGTGGCTTCTATAATGAGATAACCCACACTTACAAGAGCAATAATCAAAAATCCAAGAAGATATTTTATTTTACCTTCAGAAGAAATAAGGGGCTTTAAGATTTTTAAAAAATGCATGTATTTATTTTATATAAATTCTTATGTTTTTAAAGTTTACATCAATTTTCTAACAGATTCACTGCGAAAATTGAAATTTTTAAAAAATATATTCTAAGAATTTTAATGTAAATTTTTCTTAGTTTTTGGAAAATTTTATAAAGAGCAAATATCATCACATTCAAAATCCTAAGAACTTATAATAATTTGAAAATTAATAAAAAAATGGAAAAAACTTTAAAATATATGGCTATTTTAACTTTATGTGGGTCATCTGCTTTTTCAATGAAATTCATTAATAATACAGATGTAACAGCAGATTTTAGCGCCTATGAAAGAATTCTACCTTAAACCACATGAGGAGAAAGAAATTTCACTTTTGCCTCAGATTAAACAGGAAATGGATAGTAAAACCCCTTACTTGAATATTAGGGTATGGGGCCCCTGAGCTGGAACCTACAGTTTCGGTGAGGCTTGATGGCAGATCACCTGAGGAAATCGACTCTAATACAACCATAGTATATTCTCAACATGAGAATGGTGTCAGATTTTTGCAAGAACTCAAATAAACGTGAATAGATATCACACAAGGGGTAACCTCACAATATTGTCACTTTTGGCATTTTGCGAGGTTCCCTCAATTACATATGGTCAAAACTCAATTTTACAAAGAAGTTCGTCCATTTTTCACAGGAACAGCAACTTTTATGCTTTCTTCACCTTCAAAAGTAAGTGTTACATGAATAGTCTCGCCTTCTGCAAAAGGTCGATGAATTCCCATAAACATCACATGAAGATCTCCTGGAGCTAAGCTTAATTTCCCTTGTTCAGGAATTTTGAAGGTCTCTACCTGACTCATACGCATCCTACCATTTTCCTCGATATGTTGATGAAGTTCCATGCGAGTGGATGTATCAGAGTGAGCACAGATCAGAGAAATTGGTTTTTCTGATGTATTGACAACCTCCATGAAAAGGGCTGCGTTTGGCCCTGTTGACGGGCGTATCCAGGGATTCAAAATTTCGATTTTGGCAAAGAGATGCGTGCTAAAGAGCGTGCTAGCAGCACATAAAATTGAAAATATTTTTTTCATTTTTTCCCTAGGTTGAGTATTTTT
>JAKBAL010000266.1 GCA_021809225.1 Pseudomonadota bacterium
TTCTCTTTCTTAAGGCTCGCGAGGCGCAGCTGCACGTTGAAGACGGTCATTCAAAGCAAGCCCTAGCCCATTAAGAGGAATGGGGGCTACAGCTATCCTGCAAAAATCCGGACGATCCAGAAGACGCAGCATCTTAAAAAAGTTGGCTGCTGCTTCTGTTAGGCTTTCCTTTTTGCTTAGATTTAAAACATGTTTGCCTTCAAAAGTCGTAGGGCCAAAGGCTAAAAAAGCGTCCCCTGCTAGGGGTTTGTGGGAGTTGAGTATGAGGGGGAGCGTTGGAGCATAATGGCTTTTCATCATTCCTGGAGCTTTAATAGACTTTTGGGAAAATATTCCTATGGGACCAATGACGGACTCAATCTCTTCTTGAGAAATTCCCCCCGGTCTAAGAAGAAAAGGAGAGGGGCTCGTTAAATCAACAATGGTGGATTCAAGTCCTACAGATGTATCT
The DNA here is from genome assembly GCA_021809225.1 of Pseudomonadota bacterium. The sequence continues at coordinate 452 of JAKBAL010000266.1, forward strand.
CCTCCTTCTAGAATAAAGAGATCAGGGAAGTCTTCTGCCACATGGCTCGCTTGAGTGGGGCTCGGTTTCCCTGAAGGGTTTGCACTCGGTGCAGCTAGAAGTTGTCCAAACCTTAGGAGAAGATTTAAGGCGATAGGATGGTTGGGAACTCGAACGGCAAGGGAGTCAAGCCCTGCGCTGGTTAAAAGTGACAGAGATGAGGTGGAAAGACGGGGTAATACAAGTGTTAACGGTCCCGGCCAGAAGACATTTGCAAGAACTTCCGCTTTTTCATTCCATTGTACATGTTTCTTAAAACATTCGCTTGAAGGTCCATGGATGATCAGAGGATTAAAAGTCGGACGGTTTTTTTGTTTAAAAATCTTTGCAACGGCTAAGTCTTGCGATGCATCTGCTGCAAGGCCATAGACGGTTTCTGTGGGAAGACCAATAAGGTCTCCTTTCCGTAAATGACGTAAAGCTTCTTCAAGGTATTCAGGTGTTGGTAAAACAATCATGGTGTTATTCCAAAAACAACAAATCCTTCATTTATTAGTCCAGGTTTGCCATAGATAAAAGGTGCACCATCAAGATTTGCCATGGCTCCACCTGCTGCTTCCACAAGGATTTGTCCGGCAGCTGTATCCCATTCGCTGCAAGGCTCAAATCTTATATAGAGATCTGCCAAACCCGATGCAATATGGCAAAATTTTATGGCGCTGCGAATTCTCTCAATTTTAGTAATAGGATAGGTTTTTAAGAAAAAATCTTCCTGTTTTTTGTGTTTCTTGCCGTAGCCTCCTAGAAGCAGCGTTAACCCTTGGGAAGGATAGGGGCGTGTATAAATAGGGGAAGCTGTTTTTTGACTATATTTCCATGCCTTTTTTCCGTAGCCATAAAAGGTTTCCTGGGTCAGAGGAATATGAATGAGTCCAAAGAGAGGACGATTCCCTTCCATCAAGGCAATGTTGATACAGAATTCTCCTGTTTTCAAAATAAATCCCTTTGTTCCATCTAGAGGATCAATAAGCCAATAATAGGGGTTTTTGATGATCCAAGAACTTTCATCTTCTTCTGAAATCACGGGGAGAATAGGAGCTAATGTCTCTAGTCCTTTTTTAAGCAGAAGATGACTTTGACGATCAGCTTGGGTGACGGGAGAGCCATCACTTTTTTGGAAAACTTCAACCTCTTCCTTGTAAAATTTACAGATAAGGCGGCCAGCTTCCTCGGCTAAGGCGATTATTTCTGGAACTAGAGATTCAAAATCAGGTTTAAAATTATTCATAAACCTAAGTATGATGAATCAAAACTAAAAAAGGAAGCCATTATTTTTTAGCCTCTTTCATGTCTGCATTTCTTTCACTGTTTTATAGAAAAACCATCTTAACACTTTGTTAAAATATAACTGGTATAATTAAAAATATATAAATATTAATCAAGATCCCAAGGGAGGCTATGGCTATGATTCAAAGAGTTTTTTTGCTTACAGCGGTAATTTTACTCGTTGGGAATACGCTAAATGCTCTGAGTTCGATTGATAAATATTTCTTAAGAAATTGTGAGTCAGATTGCAATGGCGGAAATATTAATTGTGGAGATTGCATTAATAGATCAGTACAACTTAATGATGAACGTGCTCCGCTTTCTCCCGAGCTTAAATTTGACTGACCCTGATCGTGTCCTTAGCGAAGGAAATGTAAGTTTTTTCTTTGAAAAGCCAGTTTTTCCATTGAAAATGGTTGCATTGAGGGATGGGAAGACACTTTCTTTCTTGACATAAGCTTAATATTTGGACTAGAAATAGGCTGAGTTTTAACCGCCCGCGCAAAGACCTATATGGTAAGTTTAGGACTGAAAGCGGGGCAGAAAATATCATGGGCGTAAGTTCATGGAGTTTCACCCATTTAAGTGGATCGACCGATGAAAATTGTAAATTCTTTAAAGACCATCAAATTAAGGGACAAGAACTGCCGCGTTATTCGTCGCAAGGGGCGGGTTTATGTTATTAATAAGATGAATCCTCGTTATAAGGCCCGTCAAGGCTAACATCATATGATTGGAGAGTAGGGATGGCCCGTGTTACTGTTGAAGACTGCATTCGTGAAGTTCCCAACCGTTTTGATCTTGTATTGCTTGCAGCGCAGAGAGGGCGTGAAATTTCAGGAGGTTCTCCCCTAACCATCAACCGGGATAATGATAAAAATCCAGTTGTTGCATTGCGTGAAATTGCGGATAAAACAGTTTCTTTGGATGCGCTTCAGGAAGGCTTAATTCGAGATCTTCAAAAACAAATACAGGGTGAAGAGCCAGAAGAAGAAGTCATGCAACTCCTAGCTGAAGAACATTCATATGCAGGAGAATCTCAACGTCAAACGGAAGTTGAAGAGCTTGCTCTTGATGATGAAATGATCGATGATGAAGAAGATAAAGAAATCGAAATTGACATTGAAGCCCTTGTGGAAGATGCATAATCGATAATCCCCTGGAGCTCTCTCCTTTGCGGGAATGACGAGGAGGAGGTTAAGGTTTATCTTATTATCCACAAATCAGGTTTCATAGGAATTGAGCTTTAATGATTCGTCAATATGAGCTTGTTGAAGCCGTTAAAGCCTATGACTCTAGCGCAGATGAAGATCTTTTAAACCGCGCATACGTTTTTGCTATGAAGGCTCATGGAACCCAAAAACGGGCTTCTGGTGACCTCTATTTTACCCACCCTTTGGAAGTGGCAGGTATTTTAGTTGGGATGCGTCTTGATGTGGCAACGATTGCGACCGCCCTTCTCCATGACACTGTTGAAGATACCATTGCTACTATAGAGGAAATTGAAAAACTCTTTGGTAAGGAAGTGGCTTTTCTGGTAGATGGAGTTACTAAACTTTCGCAAATTGAATTTCAATCAGATAAAGCAAAACAAGCGGAAAACTTCCGAAAACTTCTTATTGCAATGTCGTCAGATATTCGTGTTCTTCTTATTAAACTTGCAGACCGCCTTCATAATATGCGGACTCTTCATTTTGTTAAGTCAGAAGAAAAACGAATCCGTGTAGCCGAAGAAACAATGGAAATTTATGCACCGCTATCTGAGCGCATTGGGCTTCATCAAGTTAAAGACGAGCTTCAAAATTTGGCCTTTGCTCAGCTTCATTCCGATGCTTACCAATCAATCGTATCTCGTCTTAGTTTTTTGCGTGAACAAAGCGGAGACCTTCTGACTCCTATCATTAAAGAACTCAAAAAAGTTCTTGAAGAAAATGGCATTAAGGCCTTTGTGGCGGGACGTGAAAAGATGCCTTATTCGATATGGCGGAAGATGCAGCAAAAAAATATTACCTTTGAGCAACTTTCCGACATTATAGCTTTCCGTGTTTTGGTAGATACGCCTTCTGATTGTTACCGTTCCTTGGGGGTGATTCACAGCACTTATTCCGTGGTCCCAGGACGTTTTAAGGATTATATTAGTACACCTAAGCAAAATAACTATCAGTCCATCCACACAGCAGTCATTGGCCCCAATCAGCACCGTATTGAAATTCAAATTCGCACGAAAGATATGGAAGAGATTGCTGAACTTGGGGTTGCCGCTCACTGGCAATACAAACAAGGAGTCTCTCACGATGGTCATCAATATCGTTGGCTTCGTGGCCTTTTAGATATTTTAGAAACAGCAGAAGGACCAGAGGAGTTTTTGGAACATACCAAGCTAGAGATCGATGAAGATGAAGTTTT
>JAKBAL010000267.1 GCA_021809225.1 Pseudomonadota bacterium
GAGGACCTAAAAGAGTTTTATGAGAGGTTCCAGCAAGAAAATCAATGCAATCGCTCTCTACATCAATTGTAATAATTCCCGCTGTTTGTGCACAATCTACAAGGTATAATAACCCATGTTTTTGAGCGATTTTAAATAAGACCTGGAACCGTACCTACCCCTTTATGCGTTGGTTTAGGAAAAGTTGCGCAAGTTGCTAAACAAGAACGTATTTCTGAGTCAAAACACCTTTTAGCTTTACGAAATAAACCGCTAAGTATTTTACAAAAAAATCTTACAGGGATTCTTGTGAATGGTGACCTTGAGAAGAGACTCCCAAGCAATTTAAATCTTAGTTTTGTTGGCGTGGATAACGCACCACTTTTATCCCATCTTAAAGCTATTGCTGTTTCGGCAAGCTCAGCTTGTAGCTCGGATGGCTTAGATTATTCAAGCTATTGACCATGAACATACAATCCCTCCTGCTGTTATCCGGTTAAGTCTGGGTCGCTTTACAACTGAGAAAGATATAGAAAAAGCTGCTGAAGAAATTATTAGGGTGGTCAATCGCTTAAGAGAGAAAAATCCCGAAGGAGGAGCTCGTTCCTGTAAAGCTTTAGATATTGAAAAAATCAAGGAAGGATTATTGAAAAGTATGTAAACTGTATTACTTACAGAAAGTGCAAACGCAGACTTTCAAGAAGCTCCTGAAAATTTTTCTATTATTCAAGCCACCTTAGAACAATTGAGCCAACGCCTTTGCCTGGATTAATAGTAATGCCGAGTGCATTACAGTTCTCCTGGTTAGGAACTTACAGACTAACAACTTTGTACTTTAGAATTGTTACCTATAAATAAGAGGTGGTGATTTTTATTTGTCTTGCCTAAGGTCATTTCTAGTGTCATATTTTTGGAGCGTTGGGAACTTATTGTTGAAGATGAAATTATTGTAATTTAGTTATTTTCCATTCACCAACTTTTATAGATAACTCAGAAAAAGGTACATTGATGGTCCAAAAACTCTTATTTTTGGCAGTTTTTTTATTCTGCTTCCCACATTTTTGTAGTGCATTCGATGACGAAGAAGAGGATCTTGGTCTACCCTTTATAGCGACTGTAAAAAAATATATTCCCAAACAATACGATATTCGGCAAGGTGATATTGCTTTTGAGTCTGCGCAAGTTCCTCAAAATAAAAGTGAAAATCCAGCCATTTATCGCCACACCGTCCTTCTTTCCCTCGGAAATCAATGTATAGAGACGTCTAAAACAATTGTCACTTGTAATCCCGAAGAAACAGCTTTTGTAAGATATTTGCCTGATCGCTACACTCCCATTATGGCGGATGTGAGTCATTTAACACTTTATGACAGTCTTAAAAAAATGACATCGTCTTTTCCTCGAATTGAGATAAAAGTAGACTTGCTCCTACTTGCCTTGTCTTATGCTGAAGCCTCGGATAGATGTTTACCTCGCGAAATCATGCTTAGGATTGCTCGCTCTGTGCGTCTCAAAGAGACTATTCTTGTTGCCTTTGCTGATTCATACGAAACGGCAGCTTTAACTCATGGAATGAGGCCATTCAAATTTCCGCCAGAATTAAGGGAAACCCTTGCTCCTTATTGCCATTATCAAAAAACCCTCTATGAGGGATTAGTGAATAAGGAATCATCTTATATAGGATTTTTAGAAGATCTTAGATTTCTCAAGGAAAATGCCATTATTTTAAGACCAACTCCTTCCTGCCATACAAGCTTCGAGAATCTCCCTCTCAATAGTTTATTTGAAGAATCCATTGAATTAAGAGATTGTTGGGCTCAACGGTCCAGAGCTGTTAGTGAAAGCCTAAAAATATTTGCTCCTCCCTCTCTGGCAAAACGCCGTGCAGTTGACGAAAATTTTGAAAGGAGTGTTCAATCAGAGCTTGAAAGACTCAGCCAACAAGTCAGTATCTTACAAGACATCAATACTCAACTTAAAGAATGTGTAACCCTCTATCAAACAAAACTCGGTAGCTTAACGTCAAAAAGCAATATCTTATCTGTTGAGTTAACAGCCAATGTTATTGAAAACGTGAGAGCATTCATTGAGCAACATCACTCCTTTTTTGCAGAAATTTATCGCGAAAGGATAATGAGACTTTATTCTCTTGTTGGAACGCTCAAAGCTATTAAGAGCCCTCTGGATATTCCCAATCTCCAGGACATTATGCTAAAAGGGCCTCATTTTGATCCTAGGACATTTATTGAAGTTGGAAAAAAACTTAGACAAATCAGAGATGGATTTAGACTCTTTGCCTATGATCTTCAAAAGGAACAAGAAGGGGATAAACCACTTCCAGCCGCATCAAAATCCAAGAGCAGTTTTTCCATTCGAAAGAAGCCTTCTTCTTCTCAATCTCGACTTGAATCCAATAGTACTCCGAGCATATCAATAAGTAGCACTCTTATCACAATCGTTGATTCAAGCATGTGCTCAAGCAAAGTACATGATCGTGCTATTGCCCCACACGAGAAGGATTCCATCCCTTCAACAAGCAGTAATAGTTCGTAAAGAACCTTATGAGCGATACAATGTGGAGTTTTATAAACAGACGACTCCTCCTAAGCTTTCAAAAAAACGAAGGGGTTTCTCAGAGTTAAGAAGTCAATCCCTCGTTTTTCTTTAACTCTGTCAAACTCCCAAGAATAGATCCAAAAGAGATCTCGTAGATGAGGAATCCTGAGCTCGCAAGCACGCTTTTAAATAGCACCGTAGCGAGAGAGCTCATGGAGTTTGGCTTTGATGTCAATTGGCATTGAATTTTCCAATGTTTCTTTCGTAAAAAGATTAATAAGGTGGAGTCAAAGTTGGATGCCATTTTTCCTTAAAAAGGGGTCAAATGTCCGCGCCAATTAACACGTCTCCTCCGCTTTGGGTCAAATCTCATAAAGGTACGTATCTACCAATAGGAATTTAGCGAAACCTTTCTCAGTCATTTATCATCATGATTTTTAACACTCCCGTTTTTTGTGCTGGTTATGCTGCAATTTTTGGAAGTCGGATTCCAGCTGTATCTTTGAGTTTTTCATCCGAGAAACCATATTCTCCAAGAAGGTTGGTGTGCGCCCATGACATCGGAGAATGTGATGAAATCGCTGAGAGCAACTTATCTTTCTGCTCAGGGCTGTCCATTCCTTCCAATTTTTGTGACAAATACAGGTAGTTCCAGCAGATGATGGCGCTTTTGATGAGCCGATTGCAGCTTTCGGCTATTTCCTGCTCTTCTTTGTCGCCCTGCGTAAATTCTCGTGGATTTCCAACGGCGATAGCCCGTGCTAATCTATTAGCCAGTTCAACTTTGTTAAGCTGTTTTTCAATGGCTTGGCGCAAGTCCACGTCATCAATGTAGCGCAGGATAAAGTCGGATTTTATAATTTGTCCGAAGGATTTAAGAGCCTGATATAATTTGTGCTGTTTGGAATAGGAGTTGAGCCGCCTAAAGATGTCGAAAGCACTGGTTTCCTTGAGTTTTATGGTAGTTACGAGCCGCAAAATATCATCCCAGCATTCTTCAATTAGAGTTTCATTCACATATTTTGTAGACTGGACAATCCATGCTAGCTGATGATCATGTTTTCCCAATTTGCAAATATAGAGCGTTTGCTTTTTTAGGTTTTTAATGCGTGGCGCATACGAAAACCCAAGCAGATGTGTCGTGGCAAAGATGGCTTCGCTATAACCATGCGTATCTGTGGAATGGATATCGCTTTTGATGACATCATTGTGCATGAGGCCGTCTATGACATAGGCGCTTTCTCGCTCTGACGGGCTAAAAACAAGGGAATGCCAGAGCAAATTGCGTTCGTCAATGAAGGTGTTGGCTGTTACACCCTGACCTTTGCCAAAATATTTGAAAGAATAATTGGCGTTCAAGGAATCCGTTTTCACTTCGAACTTCTGCCCGTCACTAGCTGTATGCAGGTTATTCTGATTTTTGCGGTAGATATTGGGCAACTCCATCCGATCCATAAATCGGACAACACAATCATTAGCCGATCTTATGTTCTCAAGAGAAAAATACCAATTTACAGCGCGTTGCAAGGCGCTTTCATTGATCAGTTTTAATATGCGCGACATTTTCGGAATGCCAATAGCACAGCCCAAACCTATAATTCCAGCATA
>JAKBAL010000268.1 GCA_021809225.1 Pseudomonadota bacterium
ACATTTATTCAAATAGAGGATGATGACCAGCAGCCTAAAATAGAGTTAGCTCACTTGGTTATGAAGGAAGCAGGACAAGAAGACAGCTATCTCTATTCTTTCATCCAAAAATATCTTGTTAACAAAGAAGAGATTCCAGAAGCTCAACTTAACAAAATTCTGCGCAGAAGCATAAAAGGGGTTTCTGTTGTGCTTGGTGGCTTAGCAGGTATTCCTTACTTTGCAGTTGGACGAGATGCTGGTGGAGACAATGAGATCGTGAGTTGGAGCGTAGGTCTTACTAACACGGTAGCAATATCAGGAATAGGTTCATGGTCTTATTTTAATCTTGTGAAAGGTTTAGATCCTCAATCCTCTGAGGAAAAAGCTTTGCTTCAAAAAAGAAAATTTACTCTCCCTGCCCATCTTGCATCCCATGCTTTAGGTTTAGTTGTAGCTGTCCCAACTGGGTATATGGCCGCCAGATATAATACTTATAAATGGCTCGCCCTTATAAGTTTTGGAACGGACTATACCCTTAAAACAAATGGCTTCTTAACTTTATTGAACCACATTACCGCACCAGGCAACCGTATTCAAAAATGCTCTTTACTGAAAGATAAAGAAGAAAGTGAAACAGAAGCTTCAGTCCTAGACACGCAGCAACTCATAATAAATCATCTTTCAAAGAAAACAATTCCTACCCTCCTTACGATGCGCGATGAGGAAAGAGAGGAGCTTATCTCTTCCCTTTACCAAGCCAATAACCAGACAGTAGAAAATTACCTTAACTCTCTATTGAGTCTAACTCATTCAGGAGTTTCTCCTTTAGAAACTCCTGAGACGTGGAAAGGAGGCTTGCCTAGAACAGCCTTTGTAAGCGCTCTTAGTTCATCGGCTTTTATAAATATAATTCATAACTCTGTCTGCGCATATGCGGCATGGGGTATGCTCTACGATAATGTAGTTTTTGATGTGCCTATGGCTGCTTTGAGTACACTACCTATTTTTATGCTTGAGCTGAATGCTACTATTAAGACAGGACGCTCATTATATGATACAGTTTTTTATCGTGTTGCTGGAGCACCTCAGCCATCATTAGAACACACACTTTACCCTAAACTTATGAGAGTGGCACCTGTGGTCTCTGTAGCTTTAGCAGGAGTTACAGCCTATGTGGGTCGATTTATGGTTGAGGATATTTTAACGGGCGTACTTCCTGAGGGGGTTGCCACATTCCTTACAGTAGGTGGTGTTCTTGGGCCGTTCCTCTTTGCTTCTTACGCCAACTATTCTTTAATGAAAGACCTTCTGGTGGGCTATGCACAATCCTATGGGGAAGAACCTAAAAAGAAATTGGCTTTACTCACTCAAGATGTTGAAAAGTTGACTCAAGTTATTAGTGTTACAAAACCAGAAGACATGAAAAAATTTCTTGGAAATATGAATGTCCAAGATGCCTTATCTATATTAAGAAGAGAAGACACAAGAGAAACATATTCTAATATGCAAGAGGCAAGATTAGAAACAGACTCAAGAAGAAGTTCTCGCTTCCGCATAAGTTGCCAAATTTTATAAAATTTATTTGATGTTTTCTTTTTTTATTCAAAAACTTAGCTGCGATCGGGTTAAACAGTAAAGTTTTCAAGTGTAAGATTTTAAAAAGATCGCAGCTAGTTAAATTAACCTCGACAACCTTAAAAAGAAGTTAAAATGAATAAAAAAAGCAAGAAATCGAAGAAGAAACTTATTAAATTATGTTTTATATCTTGTTTTTTTACTTTTATATGTATTAATAGCGCTTTCCCACTACCTTTTGAAGAAGATGAAGAAGCAAGCAGTTCTCTTATAAAAGTAAAAAAAAGTGACAACTCAAGTCACTTTGAGATGGAACTTATCTCTTTTGCTGCAGAGGAAGAAGACCTCTTATACTCTTTTATTCAAAAATATCTTATTCATCAAGAAAGAATTCCAGAATCCCAACTTAGGAATATCCTGCGTCTCAGTGCAAAAGGGTCAGGTGGAATTTTTGGCAGCTTAGCGGGAATACCTTATTTTGAACCAGGACGGCAAGCAGGTGGTAAAAATGAAATTGTAGCTTGGATAACAGGTTCTACAACCGCTATAGCAATCTCGGGAACAGGAGTATGGTCTTATCTTAATCTTTTAAAAGGCCTTGACCCTCACTCTCCTGAAGAAAAAGATCTTATGCAAAAAAATAAATTGCTTCTTCCTATCCATGCTTCATCTCATGTACTTGGGTTAGCTGCTGCTGTTCCAACTGCCTACATAGCAGCTAGATTTAATACTTATAAATGGCTCGCGGTCATAAGTTACGGATTGGAGTATAGTCTTAAAACAAATGGTTTTTTAACTTTTTTTACAAGTGTATTTTCCCAGAAAAATAAAATTAAGAAGCCTCTATCAGAAGAAGAATTACCGTTATTAGCAAAAAACCAAGCAGAAATAAATCCGTCACTTTTAGAAATGTCTTCGCTTTTAATAAAACATCTCTCAAAGAAAACCATTCCATCCCTGATCGCTATGGAAAATGAGGAAAGAAACGAATTAATTTCATTGCTTCACCAGGAAGGTAATCTAACGGTAGAAAACTATCTAAGCGCCTTGCTAAATCTTCCTTCTGCCAGCTCGTCTTTTCAAGAAACTCCTGAGACGTGGAAAGGGGGCTTGCCTAGAACAGCTTTTGTGGGGACTCTCAGCATATCAGCTTTGATGAACGTGGTGCATAATTTTCATTGTGCTTACGCAGCATGGAAGATCCTTTACGATCAACCAGCTTTCATTATACCTATGGCCACCTTAAGTATTGCCCCTACTTTCGTTCTTGAGCTCCAAGCCACTATTAAGACGGGTCATGCATTATATGATTCAGCTTTTTACTCCATGACCGGAGTATCTTCGCCATCTTTGGCACAGTCACTTTATCCCAAACTTATGAAAACACTTCCTATTGCTTGCTTGACTATAGCAGGGGTAACAGCATATGTTGGTAGATCTATGGTTCTGGATATTTTACACGACATTTTTCCCCATGAATATAGCTTACTCTTTTCAGTTGGTGGCGTTCTTGGGCCGTTCCTCTTTACTTCTTATGTAAACTATTCTTTAGTAGAAGATCTTGTGTTGAGCTATACACGCTCATATGGAGAAGAGCATAAGAAGAAGCTTGCTCTTCTTGTTCAGGACATTGAAAAACTTACCCATGTTATTAGTCTGGCAAAACCAGAAAAAATGGAAAAATTTCTTGCTAATCCTAATATTCAAGCTACTCTGTCCCTACTGAACAAAGAAGAGGCAACAAAGAAAACTCCAGCAAGAAAAACGTCTCGTAATCCGTTCAGGTGTGGGATTATGTAAAAACTTCTCTTTAGCGTATACAATTAGGCTTTATAAGTATTATATTTAACAATTGTAAAACACTCTTTTTTATTTATATCGGCAATAAAAGGAAAAATTTATGAAAAAAAAGAGGAAAATATATAATGATCTGAGCTTTTTAGTTGCAGAATCGTTTAGAAATCTGAAAACCTCGAAATACTCTTCTAACTGAAAAAGTGCTCTAGAAGATCCACGGATTTCAGAAGGTAAAAATGAGAAGTTTTTCGAGATACTTATTTTTCTCTCAGTCCCCACCTAGAAAAGTTTGTTTTAATATCTCCTTCCGGGTAAAGTTCAACGTTTTCATCTCATGACAATCTAAAAAATGAAGAATTTCTTAGCAGTTATTTGTAAGTCTTAGCTCTCATTAGCTTTCATCTTGGAAGAATAACAGTATAAAATCTTTACAAAAGGTATCTGAATTTTTATAATAAAAAAAATATATGCAATAAGCTATGACTTTTACCAAGATTCTCTCACTGTTCATAGTAGTAATGTTGGTTTTTTTACCGACAGCGTTTTCTATGATAAAAAAGGATTTTGAAGATACATATTCTTCGCCAACTGTTATTCATATAAAAAATGAGGATGATGAGAAAACTCCAATAATTAAAAAAGAAATTAAAAAGGAAAAGTATTGTAAAGACTGCGATATGGAATATTGGGGATTCATTCACTTGCTAGGATTAGCCAGAGACTATTTTGCTCAATGCCAAAAAGACGATACTGTAGATCG
>JAKBAL010000269.1 GCA_021809225.1 Pseudomonadota bacterium
TCATCGATGACAAGGATTCTATCTTCAAACCACATTCGAATTTCTTGTTCAAGCCAGAAAACAAGTTTTGCTTTTTTATTTGAATTCTCGAGAACCTCAATTCCTTTTCGAAATTCTCCTATTTTGGAGTCTGTTCGCGCTATTTCTTTAGATTTCATCGATTTTAGATGCGTTCACCGTGTCCTTAACCCCCTAATGACCTCCTGTTTCGGGAGGAAGAATTGTAAAATTGGTGGGTTGAAGAAAACCCACGGTTTTGCCTTTATGGGTGAGGATGGGCAGACGTGGTTCTAACCGTTCATACAGTTCCTCATCCACGATTCCTAGGGAGCGCAAAATGGCCAAGAAGGCAATTTCAGCGGCTTTGATGTTACCATCATCAATCTTCAGGGCAACGCCAAACCCTAAGGAGGGAATAACGCCAACTTGAACGCCGCCCGCTCCCATTTTGCACAACACTTGACCTTGTGTGAGCTTAATGACCTTTGTGTCAAAACCGTCACTTCCAGAAATCATTTCAGGATAGTCTTTTATTGCTGACAGAATACGCTGAATCGCCTTTTGGCGTGGATAATGAAGGCGAGAAGGCTCGGCAAGGCGGGCCATTGCAAGAGCAATGTTATAGAGAGGAAATGCAAAGGCAGGAATTCCGCATCCATCAGTGCCATGAGGTGCGTGTGCAAGGTCCGCTCCCGTCATCTCACTCAAAACCTGTTCAATGCGTCGTTGTGTCGGGTGTTCTTTAGAAGTATATCCCTCTAGCAGTTCATTCCGATAAAGGGCCGTCGTTAAGAAACCTAAGTGCTTTCCTGAACAGCAATTTTGCAAAACAGAAGATTTTCCATAAGCATTTAGCAGTTTTTTACCAGATAAGGTATAAAGAGGGCGGTGAATTCCGCATTCTAAGATTCGCTCATCTTTCCCTAATTTTTGCAGCCATGCTTCAAGAACTTTTATATGTATCGCTTCACCAAAGTGAGAGGCACAAGCAAGAGCAATTTCCTGTGAGGTGAGATGGAAAGCGTCCGCTGCTCCACTTTCAATAAGCGGGAGAGCTTGAATAAATTTTAGAGATGATCTTCCAAAAACAGGATCATAAATATTTCCCCAGCTTCGGATCACTTGCCCTAGTGCGTCTACAACGACAGCTCTTCCTCGATGATGGGACTCTGGATAACGACCTCGCGTCGCTTCAACCATAACGGGATTTACCATGTATCTTCTCCAAATTTATTTTCAATGAGATTTACTAAAGAAGAAACGGCTTCAGTGGCATCAATGCCCTCTCCTTCTATAATGACAAGAGATCCTTGCCCGGCTCCCAACATGAGGAGTCCCATAATGGATCCAGCAGGGACACGCATATCTTGATAGCAAACATAGGTGGTAGCTTGGAAAGATTCAGCTAGATTAACAACTTGTGCAGAAGCCCTGGCATGAAGGCCTCTGCGGTTTTGGATCAAGGCTTCTCGTTTAACCATCTTGGACATGGGTTTCATTCAAGACGTGAGAAGCTGCATGAATATATTTGCGTCCTGCCTCTTGAGCTAAAAGAACTGCTTCATGGAGTGTTTTTGTTTTTCTAACGCTCACAAGCTTAATAAGAAGAGGAAGATTCATCCCGGCCACAATTTCCACACTTCTACCCTCTAATAAAGAATGAGCCAAGTTTGAGGGGGTTCCTCCAAACATATCTGTTAAAATGACAACGCCCTGACCATCTTCAACGCTTCGTACAGCTCTCAAGATTTCTTTTCGTTTGGCTTCAATATCATCATTAGGAAATAAGCTAACGGTGAGCAGTTTGTCTTGCGGCCCCACAACATGCTCTAGCGCTTTTGCAAACTCGAGAGCAAGGAGGCCATGACTAACAAGAACGATTCCTATTATTTTTTCTTTCATCGTAATGGACTCTTCTTTAAATCTCTATGCTTTAACTTTACCTTCTTTTTTTCCATCTGCAACCACTCTTTAAGTGTTTTCGCTATAAAAACGGAACGATGCTGCCCACCGGTACATCCCACGGCAATGGTTAAATAGCCTCGGCCTTCTTCTTCGAAGCGGGGGAGGGAGAGGGCAAGAATAGACTTTAAGGACTTTATAAAAGAAGGGAAGAGCTTATCTTTTTCAATATATCTTCCTACTTCCGGGGCTTCTCCAGAGAGTGACTGCAATTCTGCAACATGAAAAGGATTTTGTAAAAGACGAGCATCAAAAACCATATCTGCTTCGCGCGGTAAGCCATGACGAAAAGAAAAAGATGTAATAAAAATACTGAGATTTGGGGATTTCTTTGGTAAAAAAAATCCTCGTAACTGCCCCCTGAGATCAGATATTAAAAGAAGGCTTGTATCAATGATAAGATCTGCATGCTCTTTGAGCGGAGAGATTAGATGGCGTTCAAGATGGATTCCGTCAATGAGACGCCGTTCGTGAGCTAACGGATGAAGTCTGCGGGTTTCATTATAACGGCGTGCAAGAACTTCATCATCACAATCAAAAAAAATTAATTGGGTATTCAGGCTGGAGTTTTTCGTAAGTTTTTCCATCTCTTTCAAAAAGTGACTTGAGGAAAAGTCTTGAGTTCTTACGTCCACACAGATAGCCAAAGGAGGAGAGTCATTATGGCGTGTACGTGCCACCGGCTCAAGAAAAGAGAGAGGTAAATTATCGATTGTCTCGTAGCCCATGTCCTCAAGGGTTTTTAGAGCAAAAGAGCGACCTGAGCCCGACATTCCTGTAATAAGAATGACGGCCTTTTTTGAAGGATTATTTGGCATAAGATTCATTGTATCGACTCACTTCTCTCTTTATAACACCTTTAAACTACCCTACTTTACCTCTATGGACTTTTGAGGGGGCCTATAAACGAGCTTCTGAACACGTCCCCAAACTCGTTCAAAAACACGGCACAAAGCTCCATTAGCCATGACATTGCAGCTAGTAATCAGGGGGTCCAGAAAAACATTAAGGGCCAATATAATTGCAATCATTTCAGCATTAAAGTCTAAATAGGCTTCGTAAAGAGGGAGCATGATAAAGATGGCTCCTCCTAAAACCGCTGCAGTAGCAAAGCGAGCCAAGACAAAGACAATACTAAAATGAATCCATGTCATCAGATCTGGGCTTACGCCATAGAAATGCTGATAAATGAGAAAACATAAAAAAGTTTGTGCGATACAATCCCCAATTTGTTGAATATTCGTCGTAGCAGGAATAATAGCTTGAGCAAAATTTGGATTTTGAAGGTTTTTTGCTGCTCCTTCAATGGTCCATGGCATTGTAGAGAGGCTACATCCCGATGTTAAGGAAATACCTCCCGCGGGCAAAAGATTCTTGATGTGACGAAGAATCCTTACCAGGGAAGCCCCGGCGCTTAAAACAAACAGAATAAAAAGATATAAAATTAAGAAGGCAGCAAGCCATAAAACCAGCAGAGAGTAGTGGGTCAAAACATGATTGAGCAAGTTTGTTTGATACATTTGAACAGCAAACCCTAAGATAAAAAGAGGAATAAGCCGTGCAAAAACCCGGGTAAGAATCCACTCAACGGTTGCCTTGCCGCGTGCAATGACGCGCGTCAGAAAAGGGTGTTGAGTGAAGGCATTAATGCTTCCCAAAACAAGCCCCACAAGTGCACCCTTTTCAGCAGACCACCAACTGGGTTTATCAAAGGGTAAGCGCCATAACGCTATAAAGTCACTCGTAAGGGTTGATGCCCCAAAGGATGGCAAGTGATCTGCGACGATATGAGCACAAAAAAAGGCATACCAAACACTGCTAAAATTTGAAAATCCCTCGAACAGAAGAAGAGTAATCACAAAGAGAGGGGCTTTACGTTCAAAAGCAGAGACAGCATAAGCAATAAATAAGGCGACCGTAAGGGGCATTATCCAAATGAGAATATCTTTGATGAGCAAGCTTATGGTGTAAAAGACTTTGTGTGCGAGGAGAGGGAGGAAGTCAGACATCAAAAGATAGAGGGACAGAATGAGAAGAATCTGAACGCTTCTTTGCTTAAGGACCCTATAGAGGATTAAAAGAACGGCATTCATAGGA
>JAKBAL010000270.1 GCA_021809225.1 Pseudomonadota bacterium
GGGTATGGCCCCTTCCTATTGCTTATGAGCTCTTTATCTTGCCTCTTAATTCGTGCTCTTTAAAGTCGCTCGGGCCATACTTACCATAAGGGCTGTTTCACGCTGCTTGTCTTAAAGCTTAGTTGTCTAGAATCAATATATTATAACAGCATCATTCGAACTCAGGTAATGAGATGACATCCCTAAAGAAAATTAAACATATCAAAAAGTATTGACGAGGTCAGCACAAGTATCTTAGCCTGGTAGTGCTGGTGTTGGTATAGATAGCCATTCTTTAACAAATGGAGAAATGTCATGAAAAACACTCATAAAATTCTTTCCCTTGCTTGCCTACTCACTGTTTCAAATCCTTCTTTGCTATTTTCAAAACATGCGGTGATTTTACCTTTAGCCAGTGAAGGATTTTTTACTCTTGAACAAACGCCTACAACAATTAGAAGAGCAAAGATAACACGCGGTGGCGAAGAGTATCAAACATTAAATAGCAGTGCACCTACCCTTAAGATGATAGGCGGAAATTCTTCAATCTATAACCAAACTGAAAAAGAGTATAAGAGACAATGTTCTTCTCAGCCAAAAAACAAGCCCCAGAAAGTCGCTCACCTTATATCAATGAAAGAAGGTAAGGGATATGACTGGTATGTTCTTAAAAAGACTGGTTCTGTAATACATGCTTTTGTTTCCCCAAACCCAGAAGCTAGTCGGGCTGAACTTTGGAATAGAGAAGGTAGATACCAGGCCTTCCCTGCTGGAGATAACGACAAACTTTTAAGTGCTGCGGAAGAAACTTTCCTAAAAGAATGCTTACACCTCAGACCATGGCATATACAGTGGGTTAACTCTAAGAGGGAAATAACAGTGTCAGCTATTAATAAAAACATTTCTAAGCAAAATCAACCTAGAAAGTGGGCTAGAAAGTGGGCATCAACACGCCCTTTAATAAGACCTAATAATTAGAATTCTACTCATTCCAAAAAAACACCATCGCTACCGTATGGTGTTTTTTTGGTAATTTTTATATTACTTTAAAAATAAGACAAAAAAGGACCATTATAAGGGTTTGTTTAAGGTAAAATTTTTTCGATTCATGATATTAGCTCCTTTCAACAGGATAATCCATTTCGTCTGCCCATTCGCGTATGCCACCAGCATACTCAAGGATGTGGGTATAACCTTCATTGATCATCCTTTCGACTAGTGTTCGTCCCTGTGGACATTGGTACGCTCCACAGTATACGATAATGAGAGAATCTTTATGTGGGGCAACCTGTAATACTATCTCTGGGGATGAATCAAAGGGTACAGATTTACCGCCAGGAACACGCCGTCCATCATCCCATTGTTTGTTTCGTGCATCCAGAATTACCATATTGGTTTTTGTATCGATTAAATTTTTAAGCGCTTTTGCATCAATAAGACCATGGTCTGATGCTTGTACTTTCTTCTGGTGCAAGGAAGATGGTAAGCAACTATTATTCTCGCAGTTTACTTGTTGGTCATGTTTCATTTTTAGGTTCTCCTATTGTTGATGAAATGTTGAATTATTCTTCTTTTGCGCGCATGCAGAATGCGACACAAAAACATAGCTTAAACTTATTCCGGTCACATAAAGCGCTGCGCTGACTAAATAAAGTGTTATATATTTATTCATAGATCTCCTGTTCCCCTTAAGTTAGCTTAATTTCAACTGTATTATATTTCCATTAATTGGACTATAATGTCTTTTTAAGAAACAATGTTTTAAAAATGGAACAATAAAAATGACCTTGGATGATATTGAGATTTTTGTAAAAGTTGTTGACCATAAAAGCTTTTCAATGGCTGCTAACCTGTTAAGGCTCCCAAAGTCAACTGTGAGTCGGCGGATTGCTCAGATGGAAGAACGCTTGAGAATAAAGTTATTGAACCGTACGACACGGCAATTAAGTCCTACGCCGATCGGTCAGGCCTATTACGAAAAGTGCATCATTGTCCTGGAGCGCCTTGCAGAGGCGCAAGATTTAATTAAAGGACTACAAGCAGCGCCAAAAGGACGTTTGCGTCTGACCATTCCTCATGAACTTGGAATTTTCTATTTGAAAGAAATTATTGCTGATTTTCTAAAAAATTATCCAGATATTTGCCTCGAATTGGAACTTGCGAATCGGATTGTTGATCTCGTAGAAGAGAGCTTTGATTTAGCACTTAGAATTGGCCACCTCCCAGATTCTTCTCTTACGGCTGTTAAGGTCATGGAAATGCGGGGAGGGATTTATGCAAGTCCCGAATTCTTAAAAAACAATCCTCTGCCACACCATCCTTCTGAAATACAAAAAGATAAATGTATCCAATTTCGCACAAGCTATGTACATGCGTGGAAATTCTTGCATGAGCTTCACGGACGGATAGAAGTTATTCCTGCTGGACGATTGCAAGTTAACAGTATGGATTATGTATGCCTACTTGCTGCTCAAGGATTTGGTATGGCTGCAATTAACAAAATCGTTGCTTTACCTTATGTTCAGAAAGGAGAACTAGTTGAAATTCTCCAAGATTATAAATTATCATTTCCAGATATTTATGCTGTATATCCGAGTCGCAAATTTATCTCACCCAATGTGCGAGCTTTCATTGATTATATCAAGCTGCGCTTAAGTGTTTAAGTTTAGAGTGTGATGGGTGAGCCTCAAGCTAGCTTGCACCATATGGAGACTTCTGCTTGAGACCTTCGTTCTACGGATATATCAAGCTAGGCAGTGACGAAGATCGTTATTATAAGCTATCAATAGGAAAGGTAACGCCTTTACTTGAAAAATGGCGATTTTCAGGAAGAGGCCGATAGAATCCAGTCCATTCGTCCATGACAAATACACACTTCCTATCATCAACTCGATCAATTAACCTTTTGCAGCATGAATCTCCCTGAGGACCCAACTCCCCTACCCGCGGCCGACGTGTTACGTTACTTTTTTAATCCTAGAAGGGAATATTCTTACGCTCAATGACCATAGATTATGCTACTTTATTCTGCTTTGTCGACGACTTTTGCAAAGGATTTGAGCCTTGGTATAAAAAATTTGTATAAAGAGTATCCTCTTGTGGAATGCTTTTTCAACAAAATCAAAAACTCTAGACACATTTTCTCACGCATTGACAAAAAAGCTTCTTCCTTTGCTGGATTCTTAGCTTATGCTTCATTTATACTTTGGCTGAGATAAGTGTAAACAATCTAATAAGATGATAAGGTTTTTCCCTATATATAAATGAAATTTCTTACTCATTTACACTCCACCGGGAAAGAAATGACGGAAAGAGAGCTATTCTCTTTCCGTCATTTTCTCGCTCCTTGGGGAGGCTCACTTTTTCTATCTTTTGATACGCACTCGTAACTGAGAGTGAGATTTACTCATCATCTCTTCTATGAATTTCTCCAATAAACTTATGGATTCGTGAGGTTGTCGCTTCGTCATGGTCATTCAACCAATCTGAATTCTTAAGAGCTTCCTTCATATCTTTATACCCATGTTCTGCTCTGCTCTTGATAGAAAGTTTTGAGAATTCACAGTCGCAGGAAGAAACCTCGTAGGGAGGCTTCTTGTAAGAAAGATGGATAATATCAAAAAGAGTGGTATCATCTGCTTTCTTTTGGATTTCTTTAGCAATAGGACTATTTTTTATGTTAGCTGGAAGATGCTTTAATAGAAAGCTAACGTAAGCTTTTAGATTTTTTCTATTGATAATCTGTTCCAAACTATGATTTGTGCGGGAAGAAAATTGAATGTTTTTAAGGGTTAAAGTGATATCATCCATATTTTCAGGAATACGTCCATCTGCAGCAAACAGATCAATCATAAAACAAAGCGTATGCATTTTGGGTTCAGCATTAAGAATTCCTTCAATAGGAGTATTACTTGCACAGCCACCATCCCAATAGAGATCACCATCTATTTCAATTCCGGGGAATCCTGGAGGCATTGCACCAGAAGCCATAACATGCTCGGGTCCAAGTGGCATTTTTGCACTGTCAAAGAAATTTAAAGTTCCATCTTTTACGCGT
>JAKBAL010000271.1 GCA_021809225.1 Pseudomonadota bacterium
TTTTGGTGAATCTTTGCCAGGTGTAAAATTTGATTACTATTTTGAAAGTACAGATCCTAATCCTGGAGCTCTTAAATCTATTACGAATCCTCAAGGAGGCATTTCTCTTTATACATACCGCCAAGAAGAGCTCCCTCTTTGTCAAAAAAGCATTACGATTGATAGACCACTTGGTGAATATGAAGACTACTGGACACCCCGTGTATGGTATGGGTCAGACTATGCTGTCGTTGTTTGGTATAATAAGAGGACTTATTCTCTGCAAGCCTCCATTTATACATGGCTCGGATATTGGTATAAATGGACAACGGAGAAGCTAAACTTTGAGGTAGAACTTGATTTGGATAGCTTAAACATCCTTCCTACACAAAATTCTTTTGCTCTCTATTACAAACGTACAGGCATAGATGAAACTACTCTTTTATTAGCCCATAAGGTGTACAGTAGTTTAGGCAAATGGATCCTTAATGAGGAACTGATTAACTATCCTTATAGAGAAACAAGAGTAAAGATTTACGGAGGGAATGAATTTTTTATCGTTCTCGATACGGATAATAGCTCTCTCGATCGTTACACGTGGGATTGGAGATATCGGGTGGGAGACAATGGCTCTCCTTGGAAAAAGGAAAGCTTTAGTCTTTCAGAGATTTTTGGAACCTCCGATGAAAGAGACTATTATCTGTCTACATATAATAATTATTATATTATTTTAAGCCATAGCCCCAATAGAATCGGTGACATTGTTAAAATTTTTACTATAAATAATCTCGGCTATTGGCTTGAGGGAGGAACGAGCTATCCAGAAGATATACAGATTATAAGTAATAACTTCTTTTGGACCTTAGGGGATACTTTTGCTGTTGCAACCTATGTAACGACCGATGCTTCCTCTTTCTATAAATATGATATTCAAATCTTTCATTGGGATGAAAATTATCAATTTCTCTCTACTGTCAAAAAAAATAATCTTCAAGTTGATAAGGCTATACAATTTGTTCCTGTCCTTGTTGACAATAATTTTCTTGGAAGCGGCTCTTATTTGTTTCGATTTAACGGCAAAGACTGGCAGCAAAAAGAAATTGAATTAGAAATCCCTCCTCAAGAGGGGAATCTTTTCTGGTTTGCTTATGCAAGTGGGTTAGGGCTAGTAACACAAAACTCTAGCTCGCGTGTGATAAGCTTGCTTGCCGTGTATGACCCTAATACGGACTCTCTCCAATGGAGCAGTGAACCTCTAACACTTGAAGACCAACCCCCTATGGAAAGAAGGCAGATGTCTTACTTTCCCACAGCAACCTCAGAATTTATTTCTGTAGGCAAAAAAATTTATTACCGTGGAACTTCAAGTAATTGGGTTTCTTCAATACAAACTCCCATTTATGAAATTCCAGACGAAGAGATTGTAAATACAACAACTATGTATAACCAATCTCCTAAATTCTTTAGTTATCTCCAATTTGAAGATGATGGAAGAGAATTAAAACCCCTTTCCACAATCGTTCTTAATTTGGAAAATGGAGCTGTAAAAAATATCGAAACTTTTGAAGAGCAAATTTATCAGCTCTATGACTCTCAAGGGTACATGAAGCCAAATCTCAATGGCAAAATTCCTGTAGGACCTGACATGCTTACAACATATGGCCCTATCGATGAAGAAGATTTTGATAATGCAGAATTTATTACTTTGCGGCGATGTTTAAATGCTGCTGTTGAAGGAAGGGTCACGGACTATTCAGTCGTAAGTATAGAAGTGAATGATGGCTTTGATAAAACTTATCTTTGTTATGATTATGATCTAGATACGGCTGTTTGTGACCCCAGTGGAAAAGTTATCAAATACTATAAGGTAAGAACGTATGCTGGCTATAAAGATAAATCAGAAAGCAAAGATGGTTACACAGAAACTGTTTACATCAATGGACTTCCTGGTGAGACGCCAGGCATTTCCTATACAAAAGTTAGTGTCTTTAATAATGCTCAGGAAAATTACAGTGTTTTAGACGGGTTTATTGAATTTCAAAATACTTATGATGCAGAAGATATTCTTGTCGCTTCACAGCAAAGTGAATGGCTTGTAAAAGCTCAAAAACTTAATGAAAAGGGAGGAATGATTCCCATTAGGGGATATTATTCTTTGCTGAAGAGATCAATAAGCATGTTGGGAAATGTGGAAACGGTTTCTGAGTCATCTTATGATTTATTTTCTGGTCAAATGACAACTCAAACAACAACAAACTATAATTCTAGAGGAAAACTTGAGGAGTGGACCCAAGAAACAACTTACGGCTATCAAAAGTATCCCCTGTTGGGAGCTTTAAATATGCTTGCTGTCAGCGTATCCACAAAAACCCAAGTTATGGAAGAAAGTACAACAGCGATACCAACATGTTCTGCAACACGCTTAAAACCTTGGACAAGAACAATGGGAGAAAATTCTCCCCCTCTCACCATTCTTGCTATTAATGATAATTATCAATGGTTAGGAGGAGAAAACGAGCCAAACTTCACCGCCTGGAACGAGACTGAAACCCCAGGTCCTGAGTGGCAAAGAGGATCGACGATTACAGCAAGAACGAATCAAGGCCTGAATCTGGAAGTTCAAGATATTATGAATAAGTATGCTTCCAGCTTATATGACAAAAACTATCAGTACCTTATTGCTGACTTTGCAAACGCAAGAATTTTAGAAGATGAAGCAGATTATCTTGGGTTTGAAGCTTATGAGCAAGAGCGAGACTGGAAAATAATGCCCTTAGATGAATCGTGGGGCCTTTATGTTGATTCTACAACGGCTCATACAGGAAAAAGATGCCTAAAATTATCTTCATCGACGACAGGGAGTAATTCTCTTGAAAAAACATTCACACCTCTGAATCAAGATACAAAATATCTTTTTACCTTCTGGTATAAAACTTCAAAAAATTTCTCTCAAAATGATCAAGAAGCAGGATGTAAAATTATATTAACCCAGCAGGGAGTTGAAGCTCACGAAATATTTCTTCCTTTTGAGAATACAGCAGAAGAGTGGAGCTATATTACGCAGGCCATTGACTTAGAGCCCTATACAGCAGCTGCAACCACAGATATTCATATTAGCTTATACAACCAAACAAATGCAGTGGTTTTTCTAGATAACTTAAGATTTTCGCCTTTCTTAGGAACATTTTCTGCAAGTGTTTACAGTCAATCCTATGGGATGACCACAGCGTCCCTTGGCCCTAATAAAGAAACTTTCCGCAATGTCTACGATAACTTTCAAGCACCAGTTGCGACAATTGGACCAGATGAGAATGTTAGTGGAATAACCTTCCAATATTATTCTCGACAAAAAGATGATGTCTTTTCATCTGCTATGCCCAATGCTCTTGTGACCATCTCAGGTATGGAAAATGGCTTTTATAGCGATTTTAGAAGAGATGGCAGTTATTCTCTTCATTGGACAACTGGAGAACAAGACCAATGGTCTATTGATGAAGGGACTCTTCTTCATACAGGTTCTAGTAAGGGAGAAATTTATCTAACTACACCTCGTATTGATCAAAAATATGCTGCTTACGTTATTGCCAATCCTCGGGAGGAGATAACGGCACCTTTAGGCATTATGATTGGCGAAGACACAAGCATTTATTGGAGCCCTGTCACAAGCCAATGGCATTTAAAAATATCTGAAAATATCATAGAATCTCCTCAACAGCTTCAAGGCATGCAGAGAGAATGGGCCTTAGCTATTTATGATAAGACAGTCTTCTTTTTTGCGAATGGGGAAATGATATTTTCAACCCTTGCAGAAGAGAATATCATAGGGGAATTAAGCTTATTTGCTGAAAATACAGTTGATTTCTCGCGTATTGTAGTAAGTAATGAGTTTCAACTAGCGATTAGCTACTCAGATGGAACAGATAAAGAAAGGCAATCCCAACTTCTCTTTGAAGGGGGTAGCGTCATTAATCAGCCTGTGTATGACTACCTCGGAAGAGCAGCTGTTTCCACAAAATCTGCTAAAATTTCTCCTAACCAACCTTATCCTCTGCT
>JAKBAL010000272.1 GCA_021809225.1 Pseudomonadota bacterium
TGATGCGAAAGGCTTCCCGACAGCTCTCACGAAGGAAAGGTCCTTCATCAGTTTTAAGGGCAAGAGCGATATTCATTCGGTCACTCTTATGGCGAATGGAAGTCGTTTAAGAGAGGTGATTTTAGGGGACCTGACGAGCGAATCACAACCAGGAATTTATGTGTATGCCCCAGAAAATGATCGAGGGGATGTTAAGTCAAATGAATGGTCAGAAGCTCAAGGGCCTCTGTCCTATCGGACGGCGGGGTATCAATCCCAAGCCAAGCATAAACAATCAGCCATTGCTTTCCAATGGCTCAATTAGTGTTATGGATTTTTCCATGTATCAAGGGAATGATATTTTGATGAAGTGTAAAGATACTTTTTTTATTTTAATTTTTTGTAATTTTGTGGATAAAATTAAATAAATTTATAATAATAGGAAAAAATAATAATGAGTATGATAATAAATTTTTTTGCAATTCCAGACATCCTAACTCAAGAAGTTGATAAAGGGAAAACATCCATTATTGATATAGCAAAGTATGTTCAAGAAGCTTATCAGCTTGATGAAGAAGAAAGCCCAAAAATAGACCAAGAAAATCTAAAAAATTCGCTATCTAATCCTAATAAACATTTGGAGATTTATTATCGTCCAATCTTTATTGTTATTGAAAAAATTTATGAAATATATTTTAATTCTGATTATGATATACCCATTATTGGACGTCAGCCCTTTACAGATGAAGAAGCTGAGATCTTACTTAATGAATATGTGACATATTCTGGTGGCTTTTTGACATTTGAAGATATTAAATACTTAAATGGTAAATTATCCGATTTATCTTTTGACGATTTTTTAGAAGGAGCATTAAAAAAAGATCATTCAAAAAAGCTAGAAGATATCAAATCCATTAAGATAGCATTGGGGTTTTCTGAAGAAGAGATTATAGAAATATTGCCCTTCTTAAGAGAAGATTATGATGAATTTACTTCATACATTGCGAAGTTAGCTCATTTTGAAGGTAAAGAAAAATTGGGCTTATTTATATCAATTGATTAAGTTTTGTGTCCTAAACATCCTGGTGCAGTATAAAAGTATGCGTTTTCATTTTAAGTGTATAAACTTTACGTTGGCCATTTGAGATTTTACTTTTTCAAAAACTTGCGCAGATGTGTACTGTTTTGTTCGCTCTAGTCGAGATTGAATTTGAGGATCTTTTACAGTAGACATAATTTAGTTTTCCTTCTGATAGAAGCTTGTCAGTAGATTGTATAAACGAGTCAATCATGGGATTGCAATCATTGTGAAGCTGTGCCCTTCATAAGTAAATTGGCCAGTGCACGATTTGAAGCAATTCCCGTGTTATGAAAGTAGATCGCTCTTGGAAAAATTGAATATGAACATCCAGTTTGTTCCCCTTCAAGAATCACACTTTCCGCTTCTTCTGAAATGGCTTGAAACGGCTCATGTTAAGGTTTGGTGGGATCAAGATGTTCTTTGGACGCTTGAACGTATCAAAGAAAAATATGGAGATTATGTAAAAGGACATAAGCTTGAAAAAGGGGCAAAAAGACCCCTCCAAGCCTATATAATTTATGGGAATGATAATTCCCTTGGTTATATTCAACTTTATAATGCGTATGATTTTTTTCGTGAAGGAAATATTCTTCTGGAAGGATTGCAAAAATCCCTTGCAACCATTGACATTTTTATTGGTGAAGAAGAGTATATTGGCAAAGATTTAGGCTCGCGCATCATGACCCAATTTTTGAAAGAATATGTGGATCCTTATTATGATGCTTGCCTGGTGGATCCGGATACAGCTAACGTACAAGCGATTCGTGCCTATGAAAAAGCAGGATTCAAAAAGATTAAAATGGTTAAAGAGGGGCTCGTGACAGGGATGGTGAGGAAGAAGACCTTATGAGTTCTCTTTCGTTTATACCTTATCAGGCATAAAAGCAGATTTTCAAACTCAAAGCTTTTATGCAAAAAGCGGAGAGGCTTTTGCAGGAGGTATAAGTGTAGAACAGCATGGAGATAATCTTGTGGAGCGACTCGCTTTGAATTGACTCTCATTTTAGAAAGCAAGGCATTGGAAAGATGCGCATTAAGAAAGCCTTTCTTTTGGGGGCTCAACAGAAGGGTAGAGAAGTGCAGTTCAACACGTATTTAAACTGTGACTTTGACGATGTGACGGTAATTCCCAATGGGACGTATGGTCTGATGTGTAAAAGGCAATTCTTGAAAAAGGGACGTGTGAGTGTTGCGTCGGAGTGGTATGTGGGGAGATTTAATGATCACTGGTCTTAGCCACATCACTTTAGGTGTTAAAGATATTGAGAGAGCTTTCGTGTTTTACCGCGATGTTTTGGGATTTACTCCCCTTTGCAAATGGGAAGGAAGTGCCTATTTTCTTGTTGGAAATTCTGACGAATCCAATGGCGTATGGTTGTGTCTGGATCGAGATATACAGCGTCAAGAAACAACGTGTAGAACCCATTACGCTTTTTCAGTCTCTATCGGTGATTTTAAAACCATGTCGGAACGAATCATCAATTCAGGAGCACAGATATTCAAAGAAAATACCTCACCCGGTGATTCCCTCTATTTTCTTGACCCAGATGGACACAAGCTTGAAATTCATGTAGGAGACTGGCAAGCTCGTATACAAGCCAAGAAAATGAATCTTGGAAGCTGGAAAAATGTAGAGTGGTTTGTATGAACCCTACCTCCCCCATAAATGTAGCCCTGATCGGATTTGGCTTTTCGGGAAGCACCTTTCATGCCCCTTTTTTAAGTGCCCTAGAAGATTATCATTTAGCGTGCGTTGTCTCTTCAAATTCTGAGAAAGTGCAGAGGCATTTGCCGCAAGTTAGAGTTGTGTCAGATATCAACAAGGTTTTGCAGAACACAGCCCTAGATTTAGTCGTGATCACAGCGCCTAATGCAGCCCATTATGATGTGGCCAAAGCTGCACTTGAATCTGGGAAACATGTTGTTCTTGAGAAACCCTTTACTCTTTATTCCAAGGATGCTCAAGATCTTATCCAGCTCGCTCAGCGACAGAATCGCATTTTAACCGTTTATCATAACAGAAGATGGGATGGAGACTTTTTAACTATCCAAAAACTTCTCGCAGAAAAAATATTAGGCGATGTCTATTTATACGAAGCTCATTTTCACAGATACCGACCTTTTCCGAATCCCCAACGGTGGAAAGAAAATGAGGAACTTGGATCAGGGATTTTATACGATTTAGGGGCTCATTTGCTCGATCAAGCCTTGCAGCTCTTTGGTTTACCTGACGCTATTGAGAGTGACATCCTTACTCAAAGGCCTGGAGCTGTTGCCGATGACTATTTCCACCTCACGTTAAAATATGGACCAAAAAGAGTCATTTTAAAGGCCAGTAACCTTGTCTCTCATTCAGGACCGCGTTATCAAATACACGGTACTCTGGGGAG
Organism: Pseudomonadota bacterium; assembly: GCA_021809225.1. The sequence goes on from JAKBAL010000272.1 coordinate 3,451, forward strand.
CTTTTTAAAAAGCGGAATGGATCCTCAAGAGCAAGATTTAATTGCAGGGAAAAATCCGCTTGAGACGACTTGGGGGCAAGAGAAAGCAGAGAACTATGGGATTTTGAGTTTCAATCAACAGCACACGCGAATCCCCACAATTCCAGGTAACTACGCCACCTTTTATAAATCCCTCGCTACGGCTATTTACAATAATTCTCTTCCGCCCGTCCTTCCAGAAGAGGCTTGTCAAGTTATACGACTTATTGAGGAATGCCATGAAGATATTATAAGGGCTAATGAAAAATGTATGAGAATTAAGCTTGATGATTAAGCAATTTATTAAAGGAGAAGGAATTATGTCCAGCGTCTTTGATTTAGCTGCTTAGATTCTGGAAAAAAGTCTGGGTAAGTTCAATTTTATTAAGGGGAAAAATAATGTTTGTTTCATATGTTAATAAAAAATTGTTATTTTTTCTATTTGCTCTTTTATCTTTTTTACTACTTGAATTTCAAATTGCTGCTGCAGATAGCAATACTTCTCAGGATTCTTCTTCCTTTAAAAACACTTCATTATCTCAAGACTTAATAACAGCAG
>JAKBAL010000273.1 GCA_021809225.1 Pseudomonadota bacterium
GTATGGCCTAGGGCTTGCCTCCGTTGAGGAAATAGACCTCCTCAATATCTCAAAGGCCACTTTTCTTGCCATGGAACGCGCGGTCCAAAACCTTCCCCAAAAACCCCACGCCCTTCTCATTGATGGCAAATTTATTCCGTCCTTTGAGGGCATTCAAACCCGGGCTATGATTGGGGGAGATGGCATTAGCTTGTCTATCGCTGCGGCATCAATCCTTGCAAAGGTAACCCGAGATCGAATGATGGAGAAATTGGCGCTTGATCATCCCCCTTTTGGATGGGAACGAAACGCTGGATATGGTACAGCAGAACATCAAAAAGCATTAAAGACCCATGGCGTTACCCCGCACCATCGGAAGAGTTTTGCGCCTGTAAGGGCGTTGTTGTACAATTAAGAAAAACAAACTGACGAACTTCCGATACCTCAGGAATTTAGCTCCTCTTCCCCTAAGTCGCGCTTCGGGAAGCTTAACCCAGCCTTTATAATCTTCTTCATCACCGTTGGAAGGGCATAGTTTTTTAAATCTTCTGGGTGGACCCAGATCCCTTCAAAGTCAGAAGGGTTTGCAAGATGACAGATTTCAACTTCAAAATGGAAATGAGTAAAGGTGTGTCTTACAATGGGTCGTGTCCCAGTTCCCTTTGCTCTATCCCAGGAGGTTGTGGGGACTTCCATCATACCACCTAAGAGTCCTTGAGGAAGGCGCTTTCGCAGCAAAATGGCACCATCCTCCCGCCTTAAAATAAAAGCGGTCGCATAACGGGTGGGTAGTTTCTGTTTAGGAATTTTGAGAGGGAAATCTTCTACCTTCCCAAGAGCATAAGCTTGGCACTCCTTTTGAAGAGGGCAGGAATTACATAAGGGGCTTTTAGGACGGCAAATAAGGGCTCCCAATTCCATTAAGGCTTGAGTAAAGTCCCCGCACCTTGTAGGGGGTAAAAGGACTTTTAGCTTTTCTTTAACATCTTCGACAGGTTTGGGCGTACTTATAGCAAGGTATCGGCTCATAACTCGAACCACATTTCCATCCACTGCCGCTGCTTTTTGATCAAAGGCGATGGAAGCAATGGCCGCAGCTGTATAGGGCCCAATTCCAGGTAGCTTCAAAAGCTCTTCTTCGGTGTTTGGAAAAGTCTGAGATAACGCTTGGGCGCATTTATAGAGGTTACGGGCCCTCGAATAGTACCCAAGACCTTGCCATTTCACGAGCACATCATCAAGGGACGCTGCAGCTAAATCCTGAAGGGTCGGCCATTTTTCAAGAAACTCTTTATAATAAGGGATAACGGTTGCAACAGTTGTTTGTTGCAACATGATCTCGCTGAGCCACGTGTGATAAGGGTTTTTGATTTTATTTCGCCAAGGGAGATTTCTTTTTTCTTTATCGTACCAAGCCAGGAGTTTTTCTGAAAACACTTTTCAAACCCTTTAAAAGCCTTTATTTTAATATTATGAAGTATCTTAGCAAAAACTTACCCACGCGCCTAGGCGTTCATACACAAAAAATCGTAAAGCCTATTTTTAAAGCGCGCGGTTTAATGGAAGGAAAAATTATTACTCACTGGCCGCTGATTGTGGGAGAAAAATTTGCTCGCCTTACTTTGGCTGAAAAAGTTACGTTTCCTCGTGGAAAAAAAACAGAAGGCACCCTTCATCTGAGTGTAACCTCATCTGGTGCTCTTCTCCTTCAATATGCCCAAGATTTAATTTTAGAGCAGATTAATACGTATTTTGGGTATAAAGCTCTTTCAAAACTACGAATGACACATGATTTCATTCCACCGGAAGCACGTGCTTCAACAGCGCCCCCTCCTCCCCTTTCTCAAAATGACAAGGAGTGGCTTGAGAGCCAGACGGAGGTTATCCATGATCCCGAGCTCAGAGCCTGCCTTGAAAAATTGGGAGAGGCCGTTTGCCGATAAAAGCTGAGCTTAGCTTTTTGCGACGGACTTTTGATCATCAAACTGAGTTTCGATAAGCCACTCAGCAAAGCGCATATCAAACTGACGGGGTTCTTCTCTTGAGGAATAAAAGTAAACTTTTTTAACAACTTCCAGGTATTCATCAACTGATATGTGTAGTTTTCTTTCGCTAACAAGACCTATAATTCTCTGAGAGCAATCTAACATAAGATCAGGATAGTCTAAAGGCGAACGTTTTCTTATTCTTCCATGTGAATCCGGGGAATAGCCCCCGCTTGGTGAAGGGGAGGCATTCATAAGATCAAGGATAGAGCATTCTAAAGCTTCAGCAATGGCTTGTAGAGATTGTGCACTGGGCTTTTTAATTCGACCCTTAAGAATATTTCTGACCGAATGTATACTTAAACCTGCGCGTCTTTCCAACTCCGCTATGGAAAGATTTTTAGCTTCCATACGTTCAGTGATTTTCTCTTTTAATGCAGATGCCATACGCTCCTACCCAATTTAAATTTATCTGGATGTTAGTATAAAATGATATTTTTGGTAAGCCTAAAATTACATTCACCAAAAAAAGCTAGCGATTTAAAAAATTCTTGTATACATCGTACCAAAAGTGTTTAACCTAAAACAACAAAAAAGAGAGTTGAGGGCCTAACCCTAGATTTCTCTCTAAAAAGAGTCTGTGAAATCTATCTTCAAGGTTTATTAGGCACTTAATAAAAAATATATGGAACCTGTAAAAGGCTTATTCTGTAGGGAGGATACATCAGTTTTTCCAAAAGTGTACTTTCCTCAATAGGCCTTTTAACAGGCTTAATAATTAACGGCAGAAAGGAGTGTGTATGTTTAGGTTTGATAGCATTGAATCGGAAAAAGGGATATACGAAAATCAACTTATCTATTTGATAATAAAAAATATGAACTGTTTTCAAGAAGAAAAAATGTTCACGGAGGATCAAAATAATGCGGTTTTCATCACGGCTGAAGGTAGAAAGGGAGAGGGTCAGGGAGGAGTTTGTCTTTTAAAAAAAGAACTTAAAGATGTCCAAGAAGATGTGAGAGAATTTGTGACTACCCTTTCTCCTCGGGGGTATGTGTGGGAGTGCTCTGATGTATATTTTGAGGCTTTGTCCAAAAAATCCGACCTCGAAGCCTCTGCATTAGATCGTATTTCTCAATGCTTTTATCGAGGGCTCTATGAGGAACTTGCAAAGTTTGGTCGACTAAAAGGAGTTGGATTTTTGATTATGAAATTAGACTCTGAAGTTTATATCTCAACAAAAACGTTTGGCTTATGGCCTTATGTCGTTGAGCTTAAACCTAAAAACTCTCCCGATAAACTCTTTCATGGGATTTTGCCGTTGGTAGGAAGGGAGTATGTAGCTTACCAAGAGGCTTGTGAAAGTATAGAGAGGAGCTCTATTAAAAAATAAAGGACCACCGACAAAATAAGGGCCATTAAAAACGAGGAGGATTAATTTTGAGAGTCCCATTGAAACTGGCCTCAAGAGCTCCCGCGCAGCCATAAAGATTCACTTCTGCATTGTCTCTGGCTACGGGAAACATGTTCGTAAGGGATCTAGGTAGATCTTCTTTTGCTGTTGTTTTTATTTGTTGTTTCATATTCATATAGCGGAAACAGCTCGTTTGAGCGTCATAACAAAAGGGAATCGTAAGAGCATCTGGATAAGCCCATTCCTTGGTAACCAACAGAGGACAATTTAATCTTCCATTAGCCTTTCTTGCGGCCACAGAGCCCGCCAATTTAGTCATAAGCTTCGAAGAAAATGGCACTGAAGGATCCCCTTCCTCAAATGTATAATCGACCATATTTGGAGCATAATTCTCTGGGCTTTGTGAAAAAGCCGCATGGCTTTCAAAAAGAAAATAAATTACGCTGAGAAAAAGGTATGGTTTCATAGTTTTTCTCCTTAAAAAGGTTGAATTTCATCTTGTGAGGCCTTAAAGAAGAGTGTATCACTTCCTACAATGATAGGAAATACTTGATGTTATCTTTTTTTTAAGCTAAACAGGCAATCTAACATTCATGAGAACGATAGGTAGTAACAATGGCAGTTCCTAAGAAAAAAACGTCC
>JAKBAL010000274.1 GCA_021809225.1 Pseudomonadota bacterium
AAAAAGATGTTTCCTGATTGTGTATAGGCGACCATTGCCTCAATTTGTCTTCTCAAAGGGCGAGAAAAGAAAGACAACTTGTATGTCTTCAATCCCAGATTATATCCAGAAACGAGCGCCTTGCAGGGATATATCGCGCGCTTTTCCACGCCTGAAAAATTATTGTCGGAAGAAGCACATAATACCTTTGCTGCTTTTGTTTCAAAAAAGACTGGCGTGGACTACCTTAAACTGGGGGATAGTAAGAAAAAAACCTATGAAATCCGCCCAGGAATCTTGAATACGCTGAAAGCAACAGCTCATCTTTTTCCTGAGCTAGCCTCCCTATTTGATGTCAAGCTTGAGGACGGATTGGAAGGACTCCGTCAAGGCTTGGATCTCCTCGTCAAAACCTTATCCCACGAAGATTACATCATTGCTTATCTTCCCATTAAAGATGAAGATGATTCGGAAAGTGAAAATGAATTAAAGGAAGAAGAAAATTCTCAGAGGGAGGACTCAAATTATTCTGAAGAGGAGGTACTTTACGAAGACAAGAGTACGACCATCGAAATTAATGAGAAAACCAAACACAAGCAAAAACCCCATCATTTCGAATGGTCAGATGATCGAAATTTTAAAATCTTCTCCTGGAATATTTGAGGAAAGTATCGTCTTTAATGATGAAAGCCTTGATGGCCCCCTTGAAGTGCCTCCTCTTACACTATGGCTCTCCCAGGATAAGATGGAGTGGGCTAAAATATAGCTCCTTTTATGCATTCTATTAAGATACCGAGTTTTAAACCGTTGAATGAGGACTATTTTAATGAGCTACCTCGTCTTCAACCCGCTGCTGATTCGCTCGTATTAGATCGTTTTTTAGAAATAAAAGAAAATTTAAAAAGTGTAATAGCGGTGACTATCCAATCCATCTCCTTTCAGGAGACAGGACTCAAGGATAAAGTTTTGGATTTTATCAATTCCTTTAAACATTTAGAACTTCTTCTCTTCCTATCTTGCGACCTTTTTAATGAAGATATCGCAGCGATTGGGAAAAGTTACCTAAATCACTTACCACTATAAGTTTTTATTTAGAGCAAAACCTTGATTTTAAGACTCTTGCTCCCGCAATCATTCGACTGCTTGAGGAACACCCAACCTTATCCCTTATAATACACTCACACACTTATGAAAGTCACGAGGAGAATGAAGAACAAAAGCAGCTGTGTGATGAGGTGAAAAAAGAAATCAGAAAAAGCTTAAAGGCCCAAAATAGTAAGTTAGAGGATAATCAACTTTCCTTTGAATAATGAGCCACCATAGAGGCGTTTTTGTTGTTTTGACGAAGAGAGAAGAATAGTTGCTTTGTCTTATAAGCACTATTGACTAAACATTAAGTCACCCACGTGGCGATGCAGGAAGTTGAGGTTGTGAGATTCTGCTGCCTGAGTTTAGCATTCGATCCCAAGGCAGTAGGAGCTCTTCTCATTTCTTAATCCTCTGCAACATGGCCTGCGAGGCTTTTTCAACGGAATCTCTTACAGAATCAATATTTACCGCGCATAGACGACTGTGGATTGGCTGGTGCTGGAACTATGCAGGACATAGACGTGATCAATGGTGACGCCTTGCGCCTTATAAGGCCGTTGAGACATAGCCATGACGGAGGCCATCATAAGCCTTGAGGATTGATTGTTTTCTTGTCTCCGTTATCAAGGGATACGATCAGCGTTTTGTTCTCTGCATTAATTTGCTCAATATAACCAAAGTTACCATTATTAAGGTCTTGACCCTTATCAGTCTTGGTGAGTTGAATCCGATCCCCTACGACAAAGGCCATCTTGCCTCTGATCGTCATGCAGGTGAGTTCTACCTCTCCCAACCGTCCCTGGCCCGAGAATATCTCGAACCCTTTGTTGAGAGCATCCACCTCCACATTCCGTTGCGCAAGTATTTGCCGAGTACCATAAGGCTAAGGTAAGGCTATCCTTTTCCCAAGCTTTTAAAAGCGATGTTGGAGCTTCTTCCTTGGTGTGTTGTCAATCAATTCGATCATGGGTTTAAAGAAGACGCACGGCACTCTTGACGTCCCCTTTGGAGAGATCTTCCGAAATCGCCTTTTGCCAATGTGAGCTATCTCTCTCTGTTTCAAACCGTCTTTGTGAAGACTAATCAGTCTATTTAATTGAAATTGTGCTATTTCCTGGACTTACCAAGTCCTTTTCTCATCTTCCTCCTTTAACCAAGCTTCAAAGGGGCTTGCCTCCTCTTCATAAAAACCGCGTGCTTTTTCAAAATGAACTTCAAAGCGTGCGCCTTCTCGTGGGTTATAGCTCTCTGGCTTGCGTAAGGTAATAACCGTATCCAGGAGATCCTCTTTCCCTGACGTCCCTCTCTGGCCCCCATTTTTGTTGGAATGATGAATGAGAAGGACAGAAATGCCCCGCCTCCGTAAGGTCAGAAACCATTCCTGCAGGGGGATCCAACTTTCTGCATCATTCTCTCGCCCTTTTCGCCACAGAGCGAAATGATTGTCGAGGATAAGGAGCTTCACGTCCTTGAGGTGCTCTTCAATAATAAGCGGGTTTTTGGGATACGTTTTTTTATATCATATCGATCTATCTTTCCGAAGAAAACCCTATCCCCAACTCCATAACCCACGAGATGAGGAAGGACTATTTTTCAGACTACAGAGATAAGTTAAAAAGTATAAATTAGCTTAATCCCCGCCTCAATTGTTTTATTGTGAGGTTCAATAATTTTTCCTCTTCCAACAATTTCTCCTACTCCATTGGTTGCAACAAAGTTTACACTTTTTGAGTCCCTTATGTTCCAATAATTAATAAAAGGGCCGAAGGACAAGCTGCTTTTTGCAAATTTTTTAGTCAGCATAAGATCTCCTTTAAGTCCATAGCCTCTTTTTTGGGTATTGTTAATCGTTTTTGAAGGAGTTGTCAGATAAGATTGTTGCAAGCCATATAAAAACCAATCAAACTCCGCTGTTGGTGAAAACGACCAATCGCAATTGATTTGCTGGTGAAGGGTTACCCCCAATGGAAGATATAAATAATGAGATTTTCTACGATAACCTAGATGACCAGTCGTCGTTTTTTTACCGTCAGAATTATCTGTCTTATAGCGGTAGCCAAACCCCAAATAAGGATCTAATTCTGTTGTCGACGCTAGTTCAAACCGCTTTCCAAAAATGAACCGAGTTTCAAAAAGCCAGCTAGGGATACTTTTATCTGAACCCGTCTCATTAGATTTGTAATGAAGACGACCATAAGAAAACCTAAGGTCGGGTTGTAAGAAAAAGTTATCACTAAAAGTGTAATTATAAGCTGCATTGGCCCCATAAAGAAATCCCTTATACTCCATCACTCCCGGTTCACGATATTTGTAATGAAAAAACTCCAGGCCCAATGAAAATTGATGCGGGTCTTGAGGTACTTTTGGGGAAATCGTGGCAAAGAGAGGCAAACAAGTTGTTGTGGTTAAAAGTTGTAGAATTAAGAAGGAGTATAACTTTTTTAACATCATTTACTCCAAATAACTTATGACCATTTAAAGATAGGAGTTTTCATACCATAGGTCTCATTAAACAAGCAAACTAATATATCGGGTTCGTAATCATGGTCAATTGTGACAACATTATCTACAGTCACAACACCAGAGTCAGAGGTAACTCTAATTCTGCCTGGGTGTGTATCGCGTCTCCTGTTTCAGAAGACGATTCTTGTTGTTCTTCACGAGAGCGTCCTGAAGACGATATGTCCCCATCAGCTTTACTTAATAAGTTACTTATTTGGTTATTGTAGCGTGGCCCATATAGACTGTTAAGGGAAGTGGTATATATCCAATCCTTGTCGAACATTTATAGGACTAGTGTCACATAGCCACTTTTTGTAAGAATCAACATCCTCCTCATGTATTTTTTATGCAAACGTCCTATTCATCTAAAGATCCTTTCGTTCATTGAGCTAAGCAATTTATCTCTCTGTTCAATAATG
>JAKBAL010000275.1 GCA_021809225.1 Pseudomonadota bacterium
GCAACGGTTTCAGGGATTTCAATGTCAAACTCTTTCCCTAAGGCAAAATCTTCGACGCCATGGCCGGGAGCGATATGCACAAGACCTGTTCCCGCTTCAAGTGTTACGTGTTCACCAGGCAAAAGAGGAACATCAAAATCATACCCCTCTCCACAAAAGGGGTGATGGCTGTGGGTTCCTTGAAGCTCTGACCCTTTGAATGTGCCGAGAATCGTACTTGCTGTGATACCAGCTTCAGCTTCTAAAGTTTCCTTAAGATTTTCAGCAACCAGGATAACTTCGTTAGGTTTTGCTTGAGAGCCTTCTTTGATATCATCAACACGTAAAGCGATATAGTCGAACTCATTTCCGTAGGCGATTGCTCTGTTCCCTGGAAGTGTCCAAGGCGTTGTGGTCCAAATAACGACGCTGGCGTCTTTAAGGACCGAAAGAGGAGAGGTGTGAATGGGAAAACGGACATAAATAGAGGGAGACTCAATATCAATGTACTCAAGCTCCATTTCAGCAAGGGCTGTTTTTTCAACAACAGACCACATGACAGGCTTGGTGCCACGATAAAGACCGCCATTCATGAGAAAAACACCCAAAAGACGTAAAATTTCGGCTTCTGCATCGTAAGAGAGGGTGGTATAAGGGTGTTCCCAATCTCCGATAACGCCTAAGCGTTTAAATTCTTCTCGCTGAACATCAATCCACTTTTTTGCGAATTCTCGGCAGTCCTTCCGAAATTGAATTCTTGGAATATCGTCTTTTTGGAGACCTTTTTCGCGATATTTTTCTTCAATCTTAGCTTCAATAGGTAATCCATGGCAATCCCATCCTGGAATGAAAGGAGTTGATTTTCCAAGCTTATATTGAGACTTATTGACTACATCCTTAAGGATTTTATTAAGGGCGTGTCCCAAATGGATATATCCATTGGCATAAGGAGGGCCATCATGAAGAACAAAAAGGGGACGTCCTTCCGCTTTTTTTTGGAGGAGACTATAGAGATTTATGTCTTCCCAGTGCTTAAGGATTTTAGGCTCGCGTGTGGGGAGATCTCCTTTCATCGGAAAATCTGTTTGAGGCAGGAAAATGGTGGGGCGATAATCTTTCGTCATTGTCTTACAAATTATTCCTTAAACTAGACGTCATATTTGTGCCATTGATCTCCCCGTTCGTCAAATGGGAATGCAAAAAAGGCCTTATTTGCATGGATTTACTTGGAATTGTGCACTCGCCATTAATCCATTTTGAGAAATTAAGGTTGAAATCATTGCATGAACTCATTTCACAGCAGTGGTCTGTATTGGGAAATGTGCAATTTGTTTGTTCTGGATTGCGTAAAGAGGGTTGCTCACAGCGCATGCATTTATTTGAAAAAGGGTTTTCAAAATAATTAACGCGTCCTCGGCACTCGTGAGCGAAGACACTGTCTGAGAGTGACATGAAAAAGAAAATAAAAAAATATGACCAAATTGACATGAAAATTTTACTCCTTCTGGAAAATTATTATACCTCTTTTTATGGATTCGTTAACCGTTTATTTTTAAAATGTTTAATCAAATGATTGGGCTGCATTAGAATGGAATAGGGTGAAGTTGCTATTTTGTGATAATATATACTGAGACTTTAACCAGTCATGTTGAATCGTAGCATGTCAATAGAGGGAGGAGACATATATGGAAATTCCAGACATGTTTTTTAAAATTTTAAATGCCGCCGTCTTTGGTATTAATTTTGTTGGCATTATCGTTGTGTTCTGGGGATTTGTGGTCGCTGCTGTGGCTTTTGCGCGTATGAAACTCCACCGGCAGAGCACTGCATTTTTTCTAAAAGAAGCTAACGAAATTAGAGCTATCTTAGGAACATATATTCTCTTTGGTCTCGAGTTTATGATCGCAGGAGATATCATCCATACCTTTATCAAACCTAACCAAGAAGATCTTATCGTATTGGGAGCCATTGTTGCTATAAGGACCGTTATTAGCTATTTCTTGGGGAAAGAAGTTGAAGATGCCCGCCGTGAACGTGATGGCGAACAAGCTTTAAATAAGCAAGTTAGGTCTGGAATAACAAATTAAAAAAGGGAGAAATATTATATGACTGATCATATCGCCGCTGAGGGACGTAAGGAAATTGCAACGGCTTTAACAGAGTATTTTGCAGGGACGACCGTGGTTTATTATAAAACGCATGGATTTCATTGGAATGTAGAGGGATCAAATTTTTATTCTTTACATCAGATGTTTGAAAAGTTTTATCAAGAGTTATGGGAGTCGATGGATGAAGTGGCTGAACGTATCCGCACTTTTGGAGAATACGTACCTGCTGGTTTGTCAGAGCTCTTAAATCATGCTTCCATTCAAGAAAGCATAGGAACCCCCGCAAGCCATATTATGATATCAACTTTAAGGGAAGATTACCTGATATTGGCAAAGAAAGCTCAAGAAGTTGGTGCCTTGGCGAGTGAGTATGGAGATGTTGTCACAACAGATATGATGACTGAAAAAGCAACGTTCTTAGAAAAAGCAGCGTGGATGCTTCAAAGCTCGAAGCAGAATTAATAAAGTAGAATGTATTGAGTTTAGATGCCTGATTTCTGACATAGTCGATTTTGAACGACTTAATCCTAAGGCAATCTTCAGTACTGACGTCTTCGTCGAGTGCATGAGCTTGCTGATTTTCTTTCTTGTGATGCTAATTGATGCTTCCAACGAACACTTTATGAAGCTTCACTTTATTATAGAATAGGCCGATAACAATTCTATATTTAAGATATATATTTAATTACTTCTTTATATACCCTCTTATGCTTTTCTGTTGTTAAGATATTATTATGCCAAAGTAAGGTAAAAGTTCCGTTAAAATGTCTAACGGTGTCGCTTATATTTATAATGGAGGTATAGGCTTCGCTCAACTGCTTGTTTTGATAGACCTCTCCTAACAAGGATCCTTCCATTACAATTAACGGGTTTTCACGTAATTTAAGTTGGGTAGAAGTTAAGAGGTTGAAAACAGGAAAATCATAACAAACACCACATCTAAAACCAATATAATCAGCAAAACTCAAGGTTGAATCATAATTTAAACCGACATCATCCCAAATCTGCCATGTTTCAGGGGCTCTCCATCTTAAATAATGTTGCCTTCCTCCCCAACGGTCTTGCTGTATATTTTCGCTTTCAGCCGCTCTTTTTAAATTATCAAACTCGCTTTTTAAATTTTCTTTAGATAAAAAAGTGTTGTAGCTTGGATGTAATCCTATCTCGTGGCCTCTTGCGTGTATCCTTCTCATCAACTGCCGGATTTTTGGCATGTCCAGGTCATAATATCCATCGATTGTTCCTGCTGTATGCCCTGAGATAAAGAAAAAGGCGCTCTTTACATTATTACTTTCGCTTTCATTCATGATAAATTCAAAGGTATTGAATGGATCATATTGATCATTCCCCATTTTAGATAGAAAAAAAGATCCAACCCTCTTAGAAAAAAGTTGAATATTCTTTCGCTTAAGTAGGTCACCTGCTGTCATTTTTAAAATCGTTGATAATGGCTTATTATCAAAAGAGAAAGGATGATCTACGTCATGGGTAAGAAAAAGATTATATGCATTTTTTTTACGTTTTATTCCTGGTACCAAAAGCATAAGACAGTGCCATAAGATGTCTAAATACTCATTCACAATAGGCCTGTGTAAAAAATTTTCATCATGACAAAGAGATGCCTTTGAGTAAAATCTTTCACGAGAATCAAAAGCTTGTTTTACAATTTCTTCATATCTAGAAATCATAAAAAAAATTGAACCAAAGAGATCAAAATTAATATTAATTTTATTCTTATTAATAGAAATATTACTATTTGCGTTGCCATAAATTAAAGGTAGAGTTAATTTAAAAAGATTCTTTTTAAAAGAAAGCTCAGATAGATTTAAATGGTGCAGAGGAAGCTTTGGAAGAGAGGTTTTTGTTAACCAGTTATTCTTTGGAGTAGAAAA
>JAKBAL010000276.1 GCA_021809225.1 Pseudomonadota bacterium
AAAATTCAGCAAAAAGAGTTAGAGAAAAAAGAATCAAAAAAATCCAAAAAGAGACATATCCCCTTTTATTCACTTTAAATTGATGAAGTCGTCGTTTCGTCAGGGGTGAAAATGCCATTACCCCATCCTTCGCCCAAAATCAATGCGCGGATCTACAAACATGTAAACCATATCTCCCATAATATGCAACAAAAGCCCTAGAAGGGTGAAAATATATAGCGTGCCAAACACAACAGGATAATCCCGATTAATCACTGACTCATATCCCAAAAGCCCAAGACCATCTAAAGAAAAAATAACTTCAATCAGGAGAGACCCTGTAAAGAAAATAAGAATAAGTAACGCTGGCATACTAGCAATCACAATGAGCATTGCGTTCCGAAAGACATGACCAAAAAGCACGCGGCGTTCCGTTAATCCTTTAGCACGTGCCGTTGTTACATACTGTTTATTGATTTCTTCTAAGAATGAGTTTTTCGTGAGCAGGGTAAGGTTCGCAAAGCCGCTAATCACCAAAGCCGTAATGGGAAGCACCATATGCCAAAAATAATCAAGAATTTTTGAGCCTAAACCCAATTGATGCCAATTGTCAGAGACAAGTCCTCGTAAGGGAAAAATTGACCAAAAACTCCCTCCTGCAAAAAGAACAATTAAAAGAATGGCAAACAAGAAGCTAGGAATAGCATACCCCATAATAACGATAGTACTTGACCAAATATCAAAAGGAGACCCATCCAACACGGCTTTACGAATGCCCAGCGGAATTGAAATCAAATAAATCAAAAGTGTTGTCCAAACACCAATACTGATGGAAACAGGCATTTTTTCAATAATCAACCCAATGACAGAGCGATCCTTAAAGTAACTTTCACCAAAATTAAAGGTCAGATAATTTTTTATCATCAAGAGAAACCGTTCAAGGGGAGGTTTATCAAACCCAAACATCTTCTCAAGTTTTTTAATGAATTCAGGATCCAGACCTTGAGCTCCACGATACTTAGACTCATAAAGATGGGATTCACCCAACTGCTCTAGAGCTTGGGTCGTTTCCATCCCTGACCCGCTCAAACGGGCTGTGGCATCCACGTTATTTCCGCGAATCTTGGCAATCATTTGCTCCACCGGTCCTCCAGGAGCAGCTTGGATAATCATGAAATTAATAACCATAATTCCAAAAAGTGTAGGGATGATCAGCAAAAGCCGTCTTATTAAATAGGAAATCATGAATGATTACCTTTGTAACTTTTTCTCAAGGACAGGATCCACCCACCAGCTATAAAGACCAACACCATCTTTAGGTTTTTTTTCAGGCATCCCAAACTTGTTCCAGTAGGCAATTCGCGTGACTTTGCTGTGCCATCCCGGGATACCATAATGTCCCCAGAGTAAAACACGATCAAGGGCATGAACGCGGGTCTGAAGTGTGAGTCTGTCTGGGGAATCAATCGCCAAAGCAACAAGTTGATCAACAATAGGATCTTTTATGCCTGGATAATTTCGCCCGTCCTTCACATCCGCATATGTCGATTGCCAAAAATCGCGCTGCTCATTGCCGGGCGTTTCGGTTTCAGGAATGATGGCCATAATCATATCATAATCAAAATTTGTCGTTTTTTGAATATATTGGGATTGCGTGACACTTCGGATCGTCATCTCAATTCCCAAGGCCACGAGATTGCGTTGCAAAGCAAGCGCTATACGTTCATAAGCGGGATCATCAAGTAAAAATTCAAAAACAAAAGGGTCTCCCGTTTTCTCATTTACTCTCTTGCCGTTTTTGATAACCCACCCTTCTGCTTTCAATATCTTATCAACTTCTGCGATGACTTTTCGATCATTTCCCATACCATTTGTAAGAGAAAGCTTAAATTCTTCTGAAAAAATCTCAGGAGGCAGTTTGTCTCTAAAAGGCTCCAAAATACTGAGCTCTTCTCCTTCAGGAAGCCCAGATGAAGCCATGTCAGAGTTGCTAAAATAGCTTAAACTTCGAGTATACGCATTAAAGAAAAGATTTTTATTGGCCCATTCAAAATCGAATGCCTTTGCAAGGGCTTCGCGAACCTTCCGATTGCCAAAAATAGGTTTACGCGTATTAAAGACTATCAGCTGCATACCCTGAGGTAACTTATTGGGAATTTCCTTGCGAACCAACTTTCCTTCTTTTACCGAAGAAAGCTCATATCCTTGAACCCAATTTTTGGCAATGTTTTCTACACGAAAATCATGGTCTCCTGCTTTAAAAGCTTCAAAAAGAACAGCTTGATCCCGATAATAGATATAGGTTATATCAAAATTAAATTGACCTTTTTGCGAAGGAATATTTTCTCCCCACCATCCTGGTACTCGTTCATAAGCAACCGATTGTCCAGGCTGAAATGTTGCAACTTTATAAGGTCCACATCCAACAGGCGGCGTTAAGTCTGCTTTTTCAAAGTCATGTTTTGTATAATAATCTTTTGAAAACACAACCAACTGCCCCAAGATTGCCGGAAGTTCACGATTTTTATCTGTTGAAAAAACAAATCTAACTTGATCAGCTCCTCCCTTTTCCACCTCTTTAACGTCTTTATAGTATTGAGCAAAAAGAGGAATTCCTTTCTTAACTAACGTATGGAACGAGAAAATTACATCATCGACTGTCACCGGCGTTCCATCGGAAAACTTAGCCTTTTTATTAAGGGTAAAGGTTACGCTTTTATGGTCAGGAGCTACCTCTACCTTTTCAGCTAAATAGCCATATAACGAAAAAGGCTCATCTGATGCGATTTCAAGTAACGTGCAATGGAGAAGACCCACTCCAGCAGCATAATTCCCCTTAATAATGAAGGAATTAAAGCTATCAAAATTCCCAAAAGCTGCCCCTTTTATCATTCCCCCTTTAGGCGCCTCTGGATTGGTATAATCAAAATGAGTAAAGTTTTCAGGGTATTTAAGGTCGCCAAAAATAGCAATTCCATGACTGGGCTGAGCAGGAGAAGTGGGTGAATTGTCTGCATAAAGGGAAGAAGAAACAAGAACGAATAAGCTTAGTAAATATAAACTTGATAGTTTCATTTTAAAGGGTTCCTTATCATTTTAACGTTTATCCTCTTGTGAAGAAGAATGTTCAGGTATTGGCTGAGGCGCTGAGACAGGTGACGCCACAACCGCAGGAGCAGGAAGGGAAGCAGCTGGCTTTTCTACTGGTTTTTCAGGCGATGCTGCATGGGCATCAAGGATGGGAGGTGGATTGTCTGTTTCCTGGCGTAAATAAGCAATTAAGTCAGCTCTTTCCTTATCATCTTTAACGCCGGCAAAAGACATCTTGGTTCCGGGAACAAAATGACGCGGATTATACAAATAAATATTTAAGTCATCATAGCTCCAACTACCGCCTTTTTGCTCCATTGCTTGAGAATAAGCATAGCCAGGATGATGGGCTCTTTGCGCCCCAACAATATTATGAAGGTTCGGCCCCACCCGATTGGCACCCCCCGTCTCAATGGTATGGCAGCTTGCGCACTTTTTAAAAACTTGTGCTCCTTTTTCAGCACTCGCACTTGCCAACAAAGGTTCGATGGGAGCTGGTCCTTTGGGTTGGGCAGATCCTCCATCAGCGGTTTGCGTTGTTTCAACTCCTGCAATTTTAAAAACATTTTCTTTCAGCATCTGGGGATGAATGAGGCTCTCGGAAATCAAGCTAGCCCCTTTAACCGTAAGCAGGGCAATAAGAATCGCTGCAACCACTTTGTTAAATTCAAAACTATCCATCTTCCCTGTTGTTTTTTAAGCTACAAAATTTTGATTACTATACAGAGCTCTGAAAAAAGATGGTAGTCATTCTTCTTGCATTTTTTCAGGCCGCTGGTATATCCCATATAAAATCTGACAAGATACCTGTGGATTTTGATTATAAATATCCGTCACTTCTTTAAAAATTCTATAGGGTAAAGGACGATGACCAGGATGGGCCCCCCCCCCTCCCATCGCTTTT
>JAKBAL010000277.1 GCA_021809225.1 Pseudomonadota bacterium
TATCCAGATGAAATTGCAAAGCTCGTTGAAAAGCTCGATCTAAAGGACGTGGTTCATGTTGCCCACTCTATGGGAGGGGGTGAAGTTGCCCGCTATATCGGTCGTCACGGCACAAAGAGGGTCGCAAAAACAGTGCTGATAAGCACAGTCCCTCCCCTTATGTTGAAAACAGAAGCTAACCCTGGGGGGTTACCAATAGAGGTCTTCGATAAGATGCGAGAAAGCTTTCTTTCCGACCGCGCACAGTATTTTAAGGATGTCAGCAAGCCATTCTACGGTGCTAACAGACCGGACTCTAAAGTTTCACAAGGCCTACTGGACTCGTTCTGGCAACAAGCAATGGTGTCTGGTTTCAAAGGAACTTTCGACTGCATTAAGGCGTTCTCCGAAACGGACTTTACCGAAGATCTTAAAAAGTTCGATGTGCCAACGTTGATCCTTCATGGTAGCGATGATCAGATTGTGCCGATTGACGATTCATCTCGTCTTTCTTCCAAAATGATTAAGGATGCACAACTTAAGATTTACGAAGGGGCGCCTCATGGTATGTGCTCCACCCATAAAGAAAAAGTTAACGCAGATTTGCTAGCCTTCATTAAAGAATAGACTGTTTTTAGGGAAGCAATATCACTTCCAGCGTAGTATAATGATTCATTAAAATTCACATTGGTCATACTAAAAACTGGATTGCTCCGTTTAGCTCGCAATGATGATTTTCTAAGTTATCCATCATTGCGAGGACGCCTGCGAAAACAGGGAACAGGTGGGGCAATCCAGAACTTTCACAAAAAATAATGTATATACTCATCCGACATGGAAATAAGGTTTCTGGATTGCTTCGGAGCAAACGCTCCTCGCAATGACGATCCTCCTCTACCCCGTCATTGCGAGGCCCCGCAGGGGCCGCGGCAATCCAGCCTTAAAATTTTGCAACACCCCATTTTCATTTTTATTGAGTATAGGTCTTTACTAAAAGTAATACTAGGTGATGGACAATGCCCTTGCTTTTTTCAATTCATTTAGAGTTTTTTCATCGACTTTATTGAATTCTTCTTTAGCTCGAACAAGACCTTCTTGGCCCCTACCCCCCGCTCATAACAATAAGCAAGGTTACATATACCAACCCATATTTTTGTTGAGCGGCCTGACGATACCAAAAAATAGCTTTTGCTATATTTTTCTCCACTCCAGCCCCTGTTTCATACAGATACCCTACAGCATTCTGAGATATTGCAATGCCTTGATCAACGGCTTTGGTAAACCATTCAAAGGCTTTTTTGTAATCCTTAGCACCTCCCTTTACTTATCCGCATATGGATTATTACCCGAACGTGCCGTTAGACGAATGGGCACACCCTCAAGACCAAAAACTTCTCTCATCCCATTAATAACGTATTTTGCGTAAGAGTCTGGAAGCTCCGCTGACTTACTGCAAAAAAGGACAAAGGTCGGAGGCCGCGTTTTAATCTGGGTTAAATACTTGATCTTAATGCGCCGTCCCGCAACAAGGGGTGGGGGATGATGGGCCACAAGCTCTTCCAACCAACGATTTAGTTTAGAGGTTGGAACTCTTTTGTTCCAAATGTCGTAAATAGCCAATATGGCATCCAAAAGCTTTTCTTTATTTTTACCCGTTAGGGCTGAAAGGGGAACAAGAGGAATCCCACGTACTTGGGGAAGAGCCGTTGTTAGCCTTGCATTCAAATGATTAAGAAGCTCTTGCTTGTTTGGAATCAAATCCCATTTATTAAGGGCAAGAACAAGACAGCGCCCTTCTTCAATGACTTGAGAAGCAATATGCAAATCTTGTTTTTCAAGAGGTTGAGTTGAATCTAATACCAAAATAACGACCTGGGCATACTGCACTGCAGAAAGACTCTCAGAAACAGACAGCCACTCTAGCTTTTCAGTAACCTTCGCACGTTTTCGAAGTCCTGCCGTATCAACAAGGCGTAAAAGCTGGCCCTTATACTCCCAGTCAATGGCAATTGAATCCCGCGTTACGCCAGCTTCAGGCCCCGTTAAAACCCGTTCATGACCAATAAATTGATTCAAAAGGGTTGACTTCCCAACATTAGGACGACCAACAATCGCAAGCTGCAGGGGAGTATTTTCTCCTATCTCTTCTTCCTCTTCCATCATCGGACCTTTATAAAAAGGAAGCAGCGCTTCATACAGTGAATCGAGACCTAACCCATGTTCAGCAGAAAGAGGGAGCGGTTCTTTAAATCCCAACCCCCAAGCTTCTGCAATCCCTATGGCCCCCCCCTTCCCTTCACATTTATTCGCAACAAGAAGAAGGGGTTTCTTTGCCTTTCTTAAAAGTGAGGCAAACTCTTCATCTAAAGGCGTCACCCCACTCCTTCCATCAATCATAAATAAAATGACATCAGCCTCTTGAAGGGCTGTTAGGACTTGTATCTTCATTCCTTCCATAAGAGGGTCTTCGCTTTGTTCGTCAAGACCTGCCGTGTCAATCAGTTTAAGGGGGATGTCCCCCAGCTGCCCATAGGCCTCTTTTCGATCACGTGTAACCCCTGGCATATCATGGACAATCGCCATCCGTTTACCACATAAGCGATTGAAAAGAGTTGACTTACCCACATTAGGCCTGCCCACAATCGCAACTTTAAGACCATACTTCCTACAAAAGGCTTCAGAGAGAATCATATTTATTACCGCTGTTTATATTAGGAAGTAAGATAAGCGGGTTAGTCGAGAGATGCAAGGGAGGTGAGGATTAAGGACAGAATTAGCACATTAAAATATAAGGAGTTACAATAATAATTCTCACCCCGGGGCGATCGAGCCCAGAGCTCAGGCCCCAGGCTACTCGACCGCGACAGGGAGAAAAAGGCTTACCTTCAAGTGGTTATTGAAACCATAAGTTTAAGGACTCAGTCAGTCTTCATGGAGAATGTCACTTGAAAAGACTGCCCTCAGAGTATACCCTGGCTCACCTAGACTAATAAAATTCATATAAGTTAATACTGTTGCCCCTCCTTTTTCATTAGGTGTTAGAGGAGAATTTCCAACAAATTTTACTTCATCAATTTCATCATAATATCCTATTTTCCCTTTCACTAGATGCAGAGTTTTAAGTGTCCATGTATTCCCCCACTGTGATTTCGTTGGATGCTCTCCCTTACGATATTCGACAAGGTATTTACGCGCATCTTTATAATTTAATTTAGTGGGATAAAACTCAGCAATATTCTTTAAATATACTTTTACATTAATAGACTTTTTTTCTTCAGCTTCATTATGAAAAAAAACTTTATATTTACACATTAACTTTGAATCTGTATTATCTGTTATTGAAACTCCACCAGATGTCGCACTTGCGTCCTCTATAGGGACGAGATCTGATCTCCAGGTATACTTATAACCTTCGATGTCTTCCACAAACTCCACATATGCATCATCAAAGCCCTCAAGAAATTTTACATCAGTTGCTGGAATACGTTCAGGACATGGAACTGCAAAAGACGAAAAAGAGGGGATCATTAATCCCGAAAATAGCATAAGAGTCGTTGCAATGATTTTCATAATTTTTTCCTCCATTTTTTAATTCAAGAATTACAAATGACCTGAAATCCAAAGTATCAGATACATATTAATATTTTATGAACTTATACTAAATAGATTAATAAACCTGACCGCACGGCATCACCCCGGAATTTAGGAAATTCCCGCGAATCCCTGCGAGAGAGGGATGAGTGGTGAATTTTAAATTCCAGGATGACGCGCCTGGGAGTTCGTCAGTTTATTTTTCCTAACGGGTATTATTTATCAGAGTAGTCCGGGCCGCTCCATACATGATGCTGGGGGGAAAATTTATTACCTTAGAAATGACTATAGCCTTCTTCATTATCTCTCACATCGAGCTATGGTAAATTATATTTTACCATAGCTCTTGAGACAACGTTACTCTTAGACTTTCCTCTTACTTTGCTTTAGC
>JAKBAL010000278.1 GCA_021809225.1 Pseudomonadota bacterium
ATACTTTACCTTGTCTAAAGAAGTGGGCAAACTAGGTTCACTTGGGGGGGGGAAATATAATGAAAAAACAAAGACGATACAATTCTCAATCCGGATTTAGTTTGATTGAACTCGCTGTGGTCCTAATCATTATGGGGCTTCTGCTTGGGGGCATACTAAAAGGCAAAGATTTAATTGATAGTGCACGCCTTAAGCGGGTGATTGCTCAATTGAATGAGTTACGTATGGCAACAAGTGGCTTCCTTGATAAATACGATGCTCTTCCTGGTGATTTTAATAAAGCCTCATTTCTGATCAAGTCAGGTCTGCCCAATGGAAATGGCAACGGCATTGTGGAAGGTGCAGGGCTTTCTCCGGGAAGCGAAGCCCTTTGCTTTTGGTCTCACCTGGCTGAAGCTGGTTTCATAGGAAGTCCTGGTCTTAAGAGTGAGCAAAATGTGGGTGAATTTGGCAAGGGCGCGCCCGAATCTTCTTTAGGTGGGGGGTTTACGGTTGAGAATAATCCTCATGGATTGGCGGGTCTTTGGTTTGTCCTCGGCAAAAAAAATGGAGATCATGGAGATGGTGGTTTGCTAACCCCTACCCAAGCCATGAATATTGATAAAAAAATGGATAATGGTCAAACCCACCTCTGGGAAAGTAAGGGCTATTGATGGAGCAGATATTGGAACTAATGCGTGTGTTACGGAAAGAGGGACCTATAATCTTGACAATCATGAGCCTGTGTGTGTCTTGCTCTTCCAACTCTAAATCTTCAGCTCAAAATGGGTTCTCCCTTCTTGAGCTCGCCATGGTTCTCGTCATTTTAGGCATTATTGGTAGTTTGAGTTTACCTCTCATGACAGCTCAGATGACAAGAACAGCAATTATAAAAACACGCACGCATCAAGACTATGTACTCAGCGCGATTGCAGCCTATGTAGAAAAAAACAAACATTTTCCCTGCCCAGCAGACCCTCAAGTTGTCGGGTCTACCTATGGACTTTCCCAACTCCACTGCCGAAGTTCAAAAGCCAAAGGAATCTTGCCCTTTAAAACCCTGGGGATCAGTGAAGCTTATGCAAATGATGGATTTAAACGCCTGATGACTTATGCGGTAGAACCGGAACTTGCTAAAAAAGATACGGTTCTTCAAAATGAAGAGGGAGGATATTTAACTGTTAATAAAGAAGAAGGAGGAACCGTTATTGCCCCTCCTCAGACTGGCGAGCAGAACCCCAACTACGTAGCTTTTGTTCTCATCAGCCATGGTGAAAGTGGAGTTGGGGCTTTTGTTAAAGGACAAGTGGGAAAAATTTTGGGAAATGTTTGCTCTCTCCATAAACGAGAAAATTATGATGATAATTTTGTTTTCGTGGAAAGTAGTCAAACGGATGATATCCTAAGGTGGGAAAGTCGGGATCAGTTTTTAAAACATTATGTGCGTTTAAGGTAGGATAGTTTTAGAATAATCAGGGCTGCCTTATATAGAAGAAGGCTCTTCCTCCGTGGATCTCATGGATATTCAGAGGCTTGGGTCAAGAAGTTCTGTGCTTTTATTCGCAATCTATTCCAAGCATGATATGGATTGTTGAATACCCTCTTTTATGTGAGGCAGCCTTGCCTGAATAACTGATGCTTGATTCTGATTTTTGAAGTGGGAGAGTATGAAAAAAAAATTTTATCTAACACAAGGAAAAGAGCTATGAATTATCAAGAGGATATTTTTTTAAGCATTAAAAAAATCCTGAGCCTGGCGTTACTCCCCCTGATTTTTCTAAACTCGAACGGCTATTCAATGGGGGAAGAGGGAGATCCTTTAATATTTCACCAAGTTTACCCCCGTTTTTATCAATGCTTAGATGAAACTGAACAACAAAAGCTTAAATCTCCACACTCAATCCTGTCCGCTGAGGAATCCTTCAGTTCCTTTCAAGATATTGATGATGAAGGCTTATTGGAAAATCTTTATAGGAAGAGTCTTCTTTCTGAATTCCCCCATCAGCCTAACATCTATGCCCCTATTCGTTTAGCTCTCTTGAGAAATCCTCATTTTCAAGTCATTGAAGCCCAAGCTAAACGCAGTGCCAAAGTTGACTTTTGTTTAGGCGAGCAGGATCAAGAGGATCGAAGCTGGCTCACCACCTGCATATACCATTCTCTCTTTTGGCAAGGGTATAAAGATAATAGGGTTGTGAACTGGCTTATTGGGAAAAGATTTTACTTAGCTCAGTTGTACAGAAACTTGGAAGATCCTTTTATGCCAATGGTGGAACCTGCTAATAGAGAGATAAGAAACGCAGCATCGATTTTGGGGGAAGTTACCGCAACAATTCGGGAATTGCTGCAAATATTCCTAAGGCCCGACCCTATTGAGGAGATGCAAAGAGAATTGGCGGCTTTTACGTTGGAAGGGTCGCATTCTAACCCTAATCAACACGGTAATCGACAGGCACTTTTAACGTATTTATTGGAAGAACTATCACAACGTCAAAAAGTGAATGGCATTTCTAGTGTCGCGGGCAGAATAGGTGAATTAAATTTCCAAACGAAAGAGGAGAAGAAGTACTTCTTAATTGAGGTAGTTAAGGACAATATTTATTCTTTTTACAACCAACGATTGACTATACTTTATAATGAGTTTTGTCGTTCAGGAAATCGACTTTTTATCTTAATATGGCAAAAAAATATATCTTTTTTAGGAGGGTTAGTTTTGGAGTCAGAAGCTCAACTCTATTACCAAGCACAAAAAAAGTATGAGCGGGAAATTGGAAGAATTTATCAAGGGATTCCTCAATTTTCTTTTGCTCTTCCGTCTACTGATGTAAGTTCACAAAATGATTCTTCCTTTAATTGGGATGCTTCATATGGCCGGTTTAGCATTGCTAACCGCGGCTTTACTGAAAATGCCGAGAACAACTGGAAGCTAGTTGCAGAAGGACTTGGTGATCCCCTTATTGCTTACGAACTTGCAAAAGCATGGGCAAATTCTCAAGAGGATTATGCTCAGGAAAGAACTAAATATTGGTTTAAAAAATACCAAGAGTTTGCGCCGACTCTTCCCCTAGGAGATTTTTCTTCTTTGAAACCGTTAGTGAACGAAGCCGAGATGAATATAATAACTAAGTGTGGGGGGTATTGACAGCTAGAAACGTATGCTACTAAAAACATGATGGATCCGCAAAACTTAAAAACGTTTTTATCTATCTCTAAAGATGTTGGTATGGATGAAATCATTTCGCCCGTCCCTTATAATTGTTTCTCGGAAATCGAAGAAACGCTTCCCCCTTTTACCCGCTAAACATTTAGAGGAAAACAAAGCCCCGTCATTGCTCCGTTGCTCTCGCCAAAAGTTGTAACGACGATGGCCCATTCCTCGGCCCAATCTGCTCAATTTTTAGAGAAACTCCGAGCAGCCCTCATGGCCTTTTCTTAGTCATGGGCGTAAATTTATTTGTCATCTTATATCGTATGCTAGTGACTGGTGAATCAGCTTTTTGGTAGACGCAATCCGATCAAGAGGAATAATTTATACTTCCTCTACAGGTTTTGGGTATCCTTTCGATGTTTTTTTTGTAGAAGGGCTTTTTGCCTTTCTTGCTGTTTTTTTTCCTCCGGAAGGAATAGAGGAAGACCTTGGTATATCGGGTCCCGAAGCATATTTAGGACGATCAAGTTTTCCCTCTTTTAACAGTATGTTAATTTCATCACCACTTAAGGTTTCATATTCCAGTAAGGATTGGGCAAGAAGTTCAAGGTGAGCACGATATTCTGTAAGAATGTTTTTAGCTCTTCCATAAGCTTCTTCAATAATCCGTTTGATTTCTTGGTCGATTAGCTGAGCTGTTGATTCAGAAATATTCTTATGTTGAGCAACAGAATGACCCAGAAAAACCTCTTGAGTGTTTTCTCCATAGGTGATGGGGCCCAGTTTTTCACTCATCCCCCATTCGGTGACCATACGTCGAGCCATTAGAT
>JAKBAL010000279.1 GCA_021809225.1 Pseudomonadota bacterium
TAATTATACAAATTTGAAAAGGAGTCATTTTATGCATTAGAGAAAATAGGGCTACATATAGTCAGAAAAATAGCGATGTAGCTAAGTAATTAAAAAATGGAGGTTCCTAGAAAGCACTCCCATCTAAACTCCAAGAAAGGCTGTAACTTTTCTTGATTAACGTTCATTAAGGAGATTGTAATATGTTTAATTTTAAATATCAAGACTTAGGAAAAATTACTATACTTTGTACACTGCATCTTAGCAGTGTAGCGTTAGCTGAAGGTCCCCTAGATCTCGAAGGAGAAAATCTTATAGGACCAAAAAGTTTTTCCATCATTAAACGTCCAAAGTATAATTGGGAAGAAAAAAAACCTCAAGGGCAGATACATAGAGAAAACTCATCACAGGCCTATTCTGCAGAGAAAAGTGAAGGCTATATAGCAACTCATAACAGAATGGCAACTAAGTATGGGTGTACTCAGCGTATCATTCATCCTCGGGCCCCCTATGAAGGTCTAACTTTAGTAAGCAGCGCTAAAATATTTAAAGAAGAGGCTGAAAAATTAAAGGAGATACAGGAAGCTGATCTTAAAAAAACAAATGCTTTCGGAAAAAGCCTTCTAAGTGGAGGAAGTGCTATCGCTGAAATTGCTATTGACGAGACTGTTAAGGATAAAAGTGCAAAGAATGTACTCATACAACTTAAAGATGATTTAACAGACTACCTCAAAATGTTTTTTAACTAAAAACTCTTTTTTTGATAGGCTCTAGGTGTTTTAAATATCTGGAGCCTATTCTTTGCAATTTAGAGGGCGAAAGGGAGGCGGTAGTCATACTCTCTCTTTTCTCTCCTCTAAATGTTTAGTCCCAGAGCGTGATGGTTAAAGTATAAAAACTGACCAACCAAGGAGGATATATGGGACAGATACTACATGGTTGCGTCAGAACGACAGCGGCAGTGCGTCGCGCAATACAAAATAGTCAAGAAAGCTTAAGTCAACTTGCTGAGCGATATGATATCAACCCAAAAACAGTTGCCACGTGGAAGAAGTGAACAGACGTGAGAGATGCTCCCCTATGGGGGCCTAAACAGATACATTCCACAGTACTTACTCTTGAACAGGAAGCCATATGCGTCGTTTTTCGCAAAATGGCTCTCTTCCCTTTGGGGGATTTTCTATATGCCTTGCAAAGTACTATCTCCTCCCTGACACGCTTCCAGTTTGCACCGTTGTTTTCAACGTCATGAAATTAGCCGTTTACCAGAAACAGAAGGTGATTAGTGGTATCCTATTCTTGTGTTGTTGTGGGAAAGCTAACGGTAAATCGTCGATTTATGATAACCAATACGTCCGGCAATTGTTTGAAGGCTGTAGTCTTCAACAATAGCTCATATATCTTTAAACGCTCGTCTTCCTTTAAATGCTTGTATTTCCTTACTGTCATACAACCTCCTGTCCATCAAATCAGTTTCCTAATTTTTTAACAAAAAGTCGCACCTTATTTCTGAATGTGTCCTGTAATTATAGCTCTTCTTTTTCTTTAATTTTCATTCTCTATTTATACATTAAGTCTTATTAAACTGCATCAGTTTTTTGTCACTGACAAGGGGCATATCTAGCTTAAATTCTTTGGCTACAATTTCACCAATATTTTAACTTGACGTGTAATTACTTGAGCATGCTCTTTTATATTTTTTCTGGCTCATCAAAGTCTAAATTCAAGCCAATATTAAGAAGCCTCCGATGATGTTGAATACGAAGGTTATTAATCATATCACCATTGAATAGGACTGGAGATTGTAAAGTTCTGCCTACAATAATATCTATAATATTCTCTATTGCTAAGACACCACATGGATGGTCATCTTCCTGTAAACGTTTGTATACTATTTCTATTCTGCCAACTTCTCTCGCTTCTTTGGTTGCTTTTATTCCATAAGCTTGTTTTAGCACTCCTTTTAGAGTCTGTAGACGATCTGTAATTATATTTTCTCGAATATGTCGAAGGTGTCCTTCTTTGGAACGAAGCGAATCGACATAGGAAATTAAGAGATTTCCATTGTCTACACGAACATGAATTGTTACCCAATGTTCTTCAGGATTGTAGGGAAGAATAATCTCAGTTGTAGCAGAGTTAAAAAGTTTTTCTGCTTTCAACTTTTTCAGGTAATGTTGAACATACTTTTCAAGGCTAAATCCTGGTGCACTTTCAGCTGAAGGCAGAATAAATTTATTATCTATTTGATGAATCACAAGTTCATGAAATGGATCATCTTGATTTAATTGATATAAATTATCACTTTCGTTTATTCCAAAGCGAAGGACTCTTTCAGCTCCCAATTGTTCTAAAAGAGCCAGTTGAATAAGGCGACGTATATCCTGGCCAGTGTAATCATATTCTAATTGATCAAGAGGAATATAATGTTCGGGCGAATTATGCGCAGCTACCTTAAGGAAATGAAGTACATCATCGTTGTTTGAGGGGCCTAACACTTCACAAGGAAATAAACGTCGTGTATTGGGGTCTACGTCCCACAACTGTATTTTTATCTGGTTACCATATGGTCTCCAGGTATGGGAGGCAACTTCCACAGTATTTCTACCAAGAATACCGTTATCCTGTGAGATCAGAGCTTTTATAGAAGGAAGATGGGAAAGAAAAGAGTTTTTTTCTAAAATCAAACGCCGCATTTTAGCATTATATCCAAAGTAAGAAAGTTGGTCACTATCATTAAAGAAAAAATATTGAGGGCGTAGTGTAGTGCGTCGTTTAGGAAGAGTTGCGCAAGATTTTTGGCGTTCTTCCAAGAAGGATTTTAATTTGTAACGTCCTGTCAAGGGTTTTGGTAAAATGTTAGGCTTCAAAGATATACAACTTAATATATCTTCGATTGATAGGCGGCTATCTAAGCCTGTGGAATCCAAAAGTAGTCGACGCAATAACTCTTGAGTAACTTCAAGATCTTCAACGAAACTCTTTTCCGAAGAGCTATCATCATCAGACTCTTTCTGTAAGAGATCTTCATTCAATGGAGCCAAGCTTTGGAAAGATTCTGTTTCTAAGTCCGCAATAATCGCTTCATAACCTGGTATAAGTTGGAGAAATTTTTCTCTTTCATTCTCAGTTATGTTGGCTTTATTAATTACTTCAGCCATATTTTGTGCTATATGATCTTGTGTAAATGGTGAGCCAACTACATAAATAAATTTTTTATATCTCTCTATTTTTTTATGAATAAGCTTATTTTTTTCTGCTTCAATCTGAGAAGCAGCAGAAAGGGTGCCATGACTCCATAAGTAATTATACAGACGAGTACTTCCTCTAATAAAATCGTAAGTTTTCTTAAGTTCCTGCAGGGCAGCATTAACAGCAGCTTTGCGGGTGGCGTGGGGAGGAAAGCACTCATTCAATGTGTAGGAAATGGTATTAAAAATATAAGGAGTCATACGTACAATTGGATAGGCTCCATATTGAAAAAGTAGCTTTCTTGTTTTTAGTATAGAAACAAGATCGTTTTTACCCAAAGATTCTGATTCTAACATACCTTCAATACTTTCAAAAAGTGTTCCCCCTAATGCATCTCTGTCATTAGGATTGGCTCCCTTTTGTAAGAGAAGCTCAAGCATTTCTATTTGGTTATGGGAACTTACAAGAATAGGTGTTAATCCTAAGTAATCTCGAGCATGTACATTAGCTCCTTTCTCGAGAAAAAAACTGGCTAGTGGAATATTTCTGAAGCCTACTGCATAATGAAGTGGAGTAGTTTTCTCAGCATTTGGGAGAGAAGGATCAGCTCCACTTTGAACAAGCAACTGAGCAATAGCAGTTGACTTTCGTTGTGCAGCTAAGTGAAGAGCAGACTCTTGAATTCCAATATAATTTTTTAAATTAATATTGAGGTCAGACTGGGTAAGTAATGGTGACAACAATCTAAGAGAATCTTCCGACGTGCACAGCCTTC
>JAKBAL010000280.1 GCA_021809225.1 Pseudomonadota bacterium
GAAAGCTCATCATAGCGATGATCCAATCTCCCACACATTTTCAAGTTAACTCGTTCCGAAGCTTGAACTCCTATAGCCCCCAGAGTCGTTGACATCATAAGAAAAACTGACGCGAATTTTAACATAATACCTTCCTTTTGTTCATAAATTTATTAATATATATTGTCATAGTCTGCAAAAAGTATAGCTTAGAGTTTTTTCTAAAAACAAGAGGCTTTCTTTGGACGACCTACCCCTGACTTCTTCCCCCCTCAGTTCAGGCTATGTTCTTTTACAACTGACAACTTTTAACCGCTCGAGGAAGATATTCTTTGCAAATTTTCTGAGGAATTTCATGCTTTCGTAACAGCAACATCTGCGTGTTAATTTGTCTTAAAAGAGGACTTTCAACACGGGTTGCAAAAGAATAAAGATCCCATTCCAAGGCAAAATGACTGGGGCATAAATCATGTTTTGCCGTTTCTTTAAGGTAAGCCTCAGCTGTCGAAAGATCCTCTAAAAAAACATCAATATGATGCTCTTCTAGAGCTTTAGCCCCTGCTTGCAAGGAATCAAAAGGAAAAACTTTGAGGCCCATATCTACAGCTGTTTTAAAGGCTTTGGAATGCTGCACGGCCCCAACTTTTCGTTGTTCTAAATCTGAACTACACTGAATAGGGTTAGCATATTTAACCAATGTAGCCGTCCCAAAAGAAATTAAAGTTGCATTGAGCATAATGATGATAAAATAAAAAATTGCCTTTTGAAAAAGAAGAACAAGTTTACCGCCTGAAGTTTTAGGGATTTCTAAATGACGTCCACTTAAAACATGCGTCCAAAAAAGATGAGAGACCCCCCCTTTGTAACTCGTAGGAAAATTATTTGTATGTGATCTTTCATAATACCACAGCAAATGAATATAAAGTAAAAACAAAATAATAAATGTGGCTATAATCCCACCAGCTGAAATAAGAAAAAGTTTTATAAAAAGAATTGTA
This sequence comes from Pseudomonadota bacterium, assembly GCA_021809225.1. The sequence continues at coordinate 978 of JAKBAL010000280.1, forward strand.
TTTTGCATATACTCAATAACCGTAATAGCAATCACTTTATCCACAAAATAGGGGAGGGTAAATTCTGCTTTTTGGTAGCGATCTTCGGTGATTGAAAGAGCACCGACGAGAACATCAAAGTCTCCTTTTTGTAACAAATCAAATGGTTGGTCTTCATCTGCATATTGATATTCGATAAACGTATAAGGTCGTTTAAGACCTTGCGCAATCTCATCCCAAAGATCTATGGCCAACCCCGTGTAGGCGGCGCCATTTTTAATGACAAAGGGAGGATCGATAACCACACCCACCTTTAAAGGTTCTTCACAATACCCTGGGGATCTCATCATAAAGACGAACATCATTATAAAAAACAGTCTCATGATTCCCTCTCCTCTTTTTGATTTAAGTTTATCATTTTTAAAGAAAAGAAGCATCCCCTCTTGCACATAGGAAGCGAGTTTTTTATATATAGAGGATAACTTTAAAAAGGATTCCTCAACTGTCAGATTTGTTATCACCTCAAAAGCTCAAAGAGTTCATCGAACATTTTCTGGACTCTAAAAAAGCTGAAAACATTGTTTCTGTTAATCTTCAGGGAAAAACCTCAATTGCAGATTATCTTGTAATTGCGTCAGGAAGATCTCAAAGGCAAGTTGCCTCATTAGCCGAGCTTCTTCGGGAAGAACTTAAAAAACAAGGCGTAAGACCCATTCATATCGAAGGTCTTCCTCAGGGAGACTGGGTCTTAGTTGATGCGGGAGACATCATTATCCATCTTTTCCGTCCTGAAGTTCGTCTTTTTTATAACCTTGAAGAAATGTGGGGGGTGCCTCCTGCTGAAGGGGAATCAAAATCTGCCGATCTTCAATGAATATTACCCTCGCTGTTATTGGAAAACTAAAAGATCCAGCACTAAAAGCCCTTTATGAAGAATACAATAAACGCCTAGAATGGAAAATCTTTTTGCATGAATTCAATGGCAAAGCTTCACCAACCCAAGAGGGTGATCTTTTAATCAATGCTGTGCCTGTCCCTTCTTATCTTATCATCCTTGATGAACAAGGAAAAAATTTAAAAAGTGCTGAATTTGCAGAACTTTTGAGTGATATTCAAGTTCATCATCAGGGAAAGGTTACCTTTGTGATTGGAGGAGCTGAAGGGTTAAGCCCTGCTGTAAAAGCCAAAGCTAACCTGTCACTTTCCTTTGGTCGTATGACATGGCCTCATCTTATGGTCCGTATCCTGCTAATGGAGCAGCTCTATCGAGCCCAACAAATTTTGAAAGGCCACCCTTATCATCGAGGTTAAATCTTATCTTTAATTTTTTGCGCAAGTGATTAAATATTCTTGGAAAACTACTGACCCTTTGTTTGAGAATTGGGAAAGGCTTTTTCTCGCAAAGCGTCATCACGCGCCCTGAGTTTTTCTCGATCGTACTCCAGCTTTTTACTCTCAGCTGCACGAGACGTTTGCTCGTTTCCTTCATGACAATGACGTGGCTCAGTGGCTTCTTTCCGTTCAGGAACCATACGAATATCAGGAAAATCATAAGGATCATACCCATCATCGCCTGTAACCCACGATGCTAAACATCCCGTAAGAACGATAGGTAAACATAGATAAAGATAATTTTTATTCATAAAGCATAAAATACTAACCTTTCCGCAAAAAAACAATGAAATTATTTGGGGTTTAGGAATGTAAAAATCTCTTTTATAAAAACATAAAAAATGAAATAACACGGTGAACGATAGACGGAATTCATTTACTCTATGTCCACTCAATCAGATACACTTTTTAAAGGAAGCCTTTTCACCCTAACTATCATGATTTTAGGCATGGTCGTCATAGGCGGCTTGACTCGCCTAACGGGATCAGGACTCTCGATAGTCGAATGGAAACCACTTACAGGCATCCTGCCACCTTTAACCTCCCCTGAATGGATACTTGAATTTAGTAAATACCAACAAAGCCCTGAATTTCAAAAAATTAATTTTGGAATGACACTTTCTGAGTTTCAATCTATTTTTTGGCTAGAATATTTTCATCGCTTGTGGGGTCGTCTTTTAGGGATTCTTCTGCTTATTCCAACCTTTCTGATGATCTTTAAAAATCAACATAAAAACCTGTGGAAATTCCTAGTGTTGCTCTGGCTTTTAGGAGCTACACAAGCCATCATGGGATGGTTCATGGTCAAAAGTGGCCTCAATCAAGACCCTCACGTGAGTCCCTATCGCCTTACAGCCCACCTTTTTCTGGGGTTTGCTATTTTTGGCATCGCTTTGTGGATGACTCTTTCTCTTTATCAGCATCACCTCAACCTTAAACTCGCACAAAAAGTATTGTCTCCCCTTAAAAGTCTTTGTCACATAGCGCTTTTTCTGGTTCTAACAACAGCCTTTTTAGGAGCTTTGGTAGCGGGACTTAAGGCTGGTCTTTTGTATAATACCTTTCCGTTGATGGGAAATCATCTAATTCCCTTTGAGTTTTTATCGCAAACACCATGGTGGAAGGATGTTTTGGAAAATCCTGTAAGTGTCCAGTTTCTCCATCGTTTATTCGCCACGCTCACAACACTATTTTGTGGAGGAATTTGGGTTTACCAACAAAATCATCTCCTTCCTTCTCTTCTCTCTCGTGCCATTAAGGGAATTGCTCTTGCCGCCCTTGTACAGTTTTCTTTCGGACTCTTAACTCTTTTGCTAAACGTTCCTATTGCTCTTGCCACTCTTCATCAAGGATTTGCCTTTATATTGTTTGGCAGTCTTCTCTATACTCTTTTTCTGCTCTATCCTCGGCAAGAAAGTTAATTCAATGCCAAAAACAAAAAAACGTCTCTCTTTTACAAAAATGCAAGCTCTTGGAAATGACTTTGTCCTGTTTGAGGAACAAAACCTTAATTTTCCTCTCACCGCTACTCAAATACAATGGATTGCGAGTCGACGCTATGGAATCGGTTGCGATCAGATCATACTGATCCAAGA
>JAKBAL010000281.1 GCA_021809225.1 Pseudomonadota bacterium
CGAAGCTTCAAGAATATGGTGGAGTTATAAACAACGTTACAAGTGGCGATACAAGGAACGATTTTGTGAATGGAAAAAAACAAGATATAATCTGCAGAGCCGCTGATAAGGTATCACGTCACATCCATTAGACATCTTTTTCTAGGATTAAAGAAGTGATTACTGAAGGAAAAAAGGAAGAATTTTCATAAAACTAAAAAAGTTGCTTAAAGTGGGTTAGTTTAGACAAGACTCGATGGAGAACTTACTACAGCCGTGAATTTCTGTTTCACGCCCTTCGACAAGAATGCTATAATTTTCTGTGATTAAAGCTTTAAGTCAAAAAGTGAAAACCAGAAACGATAAGTAAAAGAGGATCCTTTGAAAGTTGTTATTTGTGGCATGGGACAAGTCGGATTTAGCATTGCACGCTACCTTTCAACCCATGATAATGACGTAACAATTATCGATGAGTCAGAAGCACTCATTAATCATGCTGCAAGCATTTTGGATGTGCGCGCCATCGTCGGTTTTGCCTCTCATCCTGATCTTTTGGCTCGAGCAGGTCTTGCCGAAGCGGATATGATTATCGCTGTCACTTTTGCAGATGAAGTTAATATGGTCGCCTGCCAAATCGCACACTCTCTCTTCAATGTTCCTTTGAAAATCGCCCGTGTTCGAAGTAAAAGCTATCTAAACCCTGAATGGACGGCTCTTTATAACGCCGACAACATGCCCATCGATTTAATTATTTCTCCTGAGCTTGAAGTCGCACGGGCTATTGGGCGGGGACTCGACTTTCCAGCAACATTTGAAGTCATTCCTTTTGCTGAAGGATTGGTTCAGCTTGTGGGCATACGCTGTAAAGCCAAAGCTCTCATTTTAAATACTCCTTTGCGCCTTATTGAAAGCATTTTTCCCGAATTAGATTTAAGTATTATATTCATTGTCCGAGGAGATGCAGGCTTTATTCCGACAAATACAGATCAACTCCAAGAAGGAGATGAGGTTTACCTTTTAACCCCCAAAGAAAAACTTATCCATGTCACCGACGCTTTCGGCTTTAGTGAACAAAAATCTCAACGTCTATTGATTTTAGGCGGGGGAAATGTGGGATTTTGCCTAGCTGAAGAAGTTGAAGCCCAGCACCCTGAAATTTCTCTCATGCTCATTGAAATGAATAAAGATCGAGCAACCTATGTTGCAAATCAATTAACGAACACCATTGTTTTACGAGGAGATGCCCTCGATCGAGAAATTTTACGAGAAGCCAACGCAAAAATTACAAATAAAGTAGTTGCCGTCACATCCGATGATAAAGTAAATATTTTAGCCTCTCTCTTGGCCAAACGCATGGGAGCCGAACAAGCGATGGCTCTCATTAATAGCTCTTCTTATTCAAGCTTGGTCACGTCCTTAGGCATCGACTCACTTATCAGTCCCAAAGCATTAACTGTTTCAAGTATTTTACAATACGTTCGCCGAGGTCGCATTCGCACTGTTCATTCTCTAAGAGACAATTTTGGCGAAGTCATTGAAGCTGAAGCTATCAGCACCTCCAGTGTCTTAGGCATGACCGTTGAGGAAATTAATATGCCCCGTAGTTTAATCATTGGGGCCATTGTTAGAAACGATCAAATCCTAATGCCACGAAACGACACCGTCATTAAAATTCATGATCGCGTCATTGTGATTGTAACCAGCGCTGCTGTCAAAAGATTTGAGAAATTATTTTCTGTAAGACTTGAATATTTTTAAATAGGATCCCAAGAATTAACGCGTAAAGCGTAGGTGTTTTTATAAAATTTTTCTCCTTTGTAAAATTTTTCAACAAGGAGAATAAAAACTAGAATAAAGATCAATTTTTTTTCAATAAGTTATTTCATATGTTGGTGAATGTCTTGAACAAGCTGCCATTTTATGAATAAAAACTTCACTCAATAGTTTGCATAAATTATTCCTTTATGTTATTTAAAAGACTTACAAAAAAGGGAGACTAAAATGGACATTAAAAAACTGACAAGTACACTTGTATTAACCTTTCTTATAACTGCACCTGCTGCTATGGCTATGGATGACGAACAAAATCAATTAGGCACCCCGAAGAAACTAGCGTCGCCAATAGAACCCACTACACCAAAGACCCCCTCTAGAGGCCTCCTTTATTATCTCTCTTTTGGATATGCTGGAAGAGGTGATGAACAACAATTGCCAAATACCTCTCCTGCCTCTTCACTTTCAATCGAAGAAGCCGCTCCTAAAACCTTCAGGACAACAGGTGACAATATATCTGCTAGTAATAAGCACTCGGCTATTCGTATTGAATTATCCAACCAGGAGCTGATGAACGATGCCTATCAGCTGATTATTACTCATCGGACAAGAGAGGAAGGCACATCGGTCAGAATACACAACCCGAAAGCTCAAGACTACACTCCTTTAGGCCTCTTACCTGTCTCTGTAGAGTTTAGTGATATATCTTTTGATCTCTCCGACTGGGCTAAAACTGTGCGTCACGATTCTCCTCTTGACTCAGTGTTAACAACCTATTTGAGCTTTACAAACGGCAAAAGTGATATTTATTCTTTTAAAATTCATTCCGGTGACAAGACTTTAAAAGAAGTTATACTAGGCAATGAGGCAAGTGAAACCCAGCCAGGAATTCAGGTGTATGGACCTGAAAGTCATGGAAATGTCAATGAATGGTCTGCAGCAAAACAAGACGATGCTAGCCAATAACTCGTCAAGAAATTAAATCTCGTTTTTCTTGATTGCTTACGAAGATGTTCAAGAAAATACACATCAACACCCCGTTGGTTTGCGCCGCGGGGTTTTTTTCCCAAAAAAAGAGCGAGACCTGCCCTATTCACCCTATTTTTTAAAGTTTACTCAAACCAATATCCTAATCTTCCAAGTCATTAGCAATTATTTCAGCTATATGCTGCACTCTTTCAATTGTTTTCTTATGATGATTTCTCTTCTGTGAAAGAAAAATCACCTTGGTTTTTACGTTATAAAAATATGTCAGACGTTAAAAAATTCACCCTATCAATTTGCGTAAATTGTTCTTTTATGTTACTTTGTAAGATCATAAAAATGGAGCCAAAAAATGGACGTTAAAACACTAACAAGCACACTTGTGCTAACTTTTCTCGTAACTGCGCCTGCTGCTATGGCTACTGAAGCAAGTCCAGACTCTATCCAGAAGACAACCTCAGCAAGCCAAGATACACTGCCAACACCCCCTTCTAGAAGCTGGTTTTCCACTCTTACTGGGGGATTTTTTGACGAGAGCCCTGCGCAACATTCAAGTACTTCTTCTGCTTCTTCATCTCAAGTCGACGAATCCCGCATAACCTTTCGAATAACAGGTGAAAATAAAGATGCTAAGAGTAAGCATTCGGCCACTCAAATACAACTGCCTAATAAGGATCTGCAAGCCCATTCCCCATATATCCTGGTTGTTAACCATCGAACAACAGAAGCAGGCCCAGTGGTCAAAGTTCGCGATCTAGAAACTCAAAAATACATTGAATTAGGCACCTTACCCGCCTCTTCGGATTTTAGTGACACAACTTTTGATCTCTCTGACTGGGTTAAAGCAGCACGTGATGGTTTTCCTGTCGATTCAGTGATAACAACCTATTTGAGTTTTGCGAATGGCAAAAGTGATATTCATTCTTTCACAATTCAGTCCGGTGGAGAAGTTTTAAAAAAAGTCGTTTTTGGTGATCAAGCAAGTGAATCCCAACCAGGAGTTCATGTGTATGCACCTGAAACTGATAAAAATGCCAATGAATGGTCTGAAGCAAAACACGACGATGTTAAGCAATAACTCTTTAAGAAGTTAAACCTCGCTTTTCTTGGTTGCTTACAAAGACTATTTAAGAAAGTACACAAAAATGTCCCGTTGCGTTGCGCCGCGGGGTCATTTCTCTCAAAAAACAAAAGACTCACAAACAG
>JAKBAL010000282.1 GCA_021809225.1 Pseudomonadota bacterium
TAAGTCAATCGATCAGATGAATGTTGCTTGGAAAAGACTGACTGAGCTTAAGATTGTAAAGGGGGCTGTGCGGTCTTGGTTTAGGTCTTTAGAGGTTACTTATAGTAAGGATAGAGATGATTATCATCCTCATTTTCATGCTTTGCTAATGGTGCCTCATCATTATTTTTATAAAGACAGAGGCCTTTATATTCCTCATGAAAAGTGGTTGGATCTTTGGAAAAAATCTATGAGGGACGATCGAATTACTCAAGTAGATATTAGAAAAGTTAAGCCTAAAGAGCAGGGAAGTTTGGAGTCGCTTGCGGGGGAAGTTGCAAAGTATGCAACGAAGCCATCTTCTTATATTTTTGAGAATGAAGAAGGGGAAGAGGAAGCATATTCAAAAGTGATTGAGGAGTTGCATTATGCTCTAAAAGGTCGTCGTCTTATCGGATTTGGGGGAATTTTTAGTAAGATTCGAAAAGTAAAAAAGACGGTTGATGTGGAGGATGCTAATTTAGTCCATATCGATGAAGAAGAAGATTTAAAGCAGTGCTCTTGTAAGATCTGTGGGAGTACCTTGATAGAAGAGCTTTATAGTTGGAACCTTGGGTTTAAAAAATATCGAAAGGTTCCTTTAGAAGCACTAAATGGAGAATATCGATCATATAAAAATCAGTCAAGTGAGGAAGTTTTTGGAAAAAAATGGGAGATATCTTATGAGAATAAGGGAGAAAAGAAGTTGTCTTTATTATTGGTAGCTTTGAAAAATCATGACTTTTCAAAATAATTGAAAGGAAGCGTTATCATGGTCTATACGCGTGCGTATAGACCATGATAACGCTAATTATTTCTGCATTTTTCAGCTTATTTACGATTTTTAGCGTCTTGTGCTTGTCGTTCGGCTTGCTGTTCTGCGGCGCTTTTTTGTCCAGACGCTTTAGGTTTGTTAACTTGTTGAGGACGATCTATGGGAGGTGGGATAACTTGTCCAATATTTTTCTTTATTTCGGCATCTTGTTCAAGCCTATTGCCGGAAGAGTTTGCAGAATTTATAATGGCACTTGAACAAAATACGATTGATAATCCTAGTAAGTAGTTCAATATAAATTTATTTTTGATCATAAGTCCTCCTTTTTATTTATTTATTGATTGGAATCAATCAATAAATAAATTTTTAGCATTTATTTTTAAGGATTACAATTTACATAATCAAAAAAAACATTTTAAGAGCTTTAAGAGTCCAATGTATAAACTCATATTGGTCTAAGTCGCATGTGACAAAGCGCCGTTGCCAGAGGCAACACGTAAGCGCGCATGTCTGAAAATCGACATGACAGCCTTTACTCGTTTTCGCTCCTTCCTCTATAAAAAGTATCGAGTCCCTCACGACGTCCGTGGCCATCAAGCACACGCGATATTTTTAAGAGCGCATAAGTGCGCATCCTCTGGATGAAGCCTTATTAGAGGAATATTTTTTAGGGCATTTTATGAAACATAAACAGGAAAGGAGCCTCTCTCATGAAAAAAGCTGAAGCTAAAAAGGCCATGACTAAAGCAAGGTTGATCATTGAAGTTTCTAAAGAAACCGGTCTTTCCAAAGCGGATACAACACTTGCTCTTGAGGAAATGCTTCGATCTATTCAGAGAGAGCTTCACCAAGGACATAAGGTCAAAATTACGAGATTTGGAACCTTTAGGATTTTTCAACTCAAAGCAAGGGAAGGGCATAACCCACGAACAGGTGAAGCGATGAAAATTCCTGAGAGGAGGATCGTTAGATTCAGAGGAGGGGCAAAATTGAAGGAAGATATTGCCTGAGCTTTTTGAAATAAAATGTGTAGAAAAAGTGATCATTGTGTTTCGTTTTCTTGAGTGACTCCTCTCGTAAATAGGCCTCTTAGGACTCCTATAGTTGTTCTTAAGAGGGAAAGGGGAGTGAAAATTATTTTTCGCTTCTGTAGAGCCTTCTATGGGGCTTGAGGATAGATTTAAAGTTCAATAATCGATTTTCTGAAAATTGAAATAGGGCTTCATCCAGAGGATGCGCACTTATGCACGATTTGTAATCGTGATGTGCTTTACGGCCACGGGCGTTGTGATGAGGTAGGGTAAACAGCTCAAAAATTGTTTGAATCAATAGGGTTTTGCTTACGATTTTTTGTCAAAGGTTGGGGATATACCCACCTTAAAAAGAGAGAGCCGTCGGCAGGACCGCATGTCACGATTTACAATCGTGTCTAAGTGCGCCTTTAGAAATTTCCAATTCCTTCAGGATATCCTCATTCGCTTTGCTCATATATTTTTTGATGAGGTCTGGAGATATGGAGAAATTTAAGGAGCGAAGCGAGTTAAGAGGGTCCGACGATTTTTCAAGAGGCGCGCTTATACAAACTCTTCGAGTTTGTGCTCTTTGGTGCAAGCACCTCAGACCACAAACACAGCGTAGGAAATAATTTTTGTCAGACGCGACCTCAAAAGAAACCGCTGAGAGGGGTCGGAGGACGAGGGAGAATTTATCAGACGCAGGAATTTGATCAAGGACACGAAAATCGCCAAAGGCGTTAGGAGATAAATTTGAAGAATTTTTCGACTACGCAATATGCGTTGCCAAAAATGGCAACACTGAAGGGGCGAAAAATATTTTTCGCCTTCCTTCTCTCAAAAGGAAAAAGGAGTGGATTGTCATAAATTTAAGAATGGGATAACCTGAGCGCGACCCAAAGGTGTTGATCCACCTCTGAGCCGCTAACCACAACTAACGGATTGGAGCTAGTCATGGCTGATCATGATATACAAAATTCTTATCATCTCTTAAAGCGTTTAGAAGAAGACATGATCTTCTTGAGGAGTCTTATGTCTCAAGCAGAGGTCGTTGCTTCTAATTTACGAGGGACCTGGACCGCAGTTGATGTGACCTATGGTAACTGGAAAAGAGACCTCAAAGAAGACGTTTTCAAAAAATAATCTTTTTTAGAGGAAGGTTCAAGGATGAACCTTTTCATCCTTGAATCGATGATGAGATAAGTCCGGAGTTGTCGCGCGGGTCAAGGGCCCCGAAGGGGGCAAGCTTTGCTTGCGTACCCTTGACGCGCATAGCGACAATGAAGGCACTTCTCTTTGGGAGGGGATTCTCGGTTTTTTTTAGGGTCGACTATTTATCTTGATTATATAGAAACAACAGCGATTTCAAAAAATATGCGTTTTCGCTTGTCTGCGCCTGACGTTGAGGACACTTTTTTTTGCGATTTCTGTAAAAATAACTTTAAAAAGAAGGGAAGAAAAGAAGGTGAAGTAAGGGAGGAGGAGTAAGTAAGGGGATTGTAAAAAAGAAAAAACCTTTGTATCTTTTTGTTTCTGCGAAGAAAACGAAGGATACAAAGGCCTCTTTACATATGAAAAATAAGAAAAAAAGTACAAAGAGTCAATCTCAAAATTCACAAGACGATCTTAAGGACTTCAAACAAACAGGAAAAATTCGTCATTGGGATAAGCGTAAGCTGGAGTCTTTCGTCGTTTCGAGTGCTTGTTCTCTAACTCCAGAACTTAAAAAGCATGGGGAGAAAATGGCTTCTTGTGGAAATTTCTTGAAATTTGGAGCTTGTTCTCATGTGGAACATGGAAAAAAACTCCTTGAGGCTCATTTTTGTAAGGCTCGTTTGTGTGGGATGTGTCAATGGCGAAAGTCTCTCGTCATTCGAAAACAAGTCGTGGATCTGGTTCATGAACATCAGAAAGAATACTCATCAGATGTGCCTCTCCTTCTAACTTTGACGGTTGTGAATGTGAAGGGAGGAGAATTAAATAAGTCAATCGATCAGATGAATGTTGCTTGGAAAAGACTGACTGAGCTTAAGATTGTAAAGGGGGCTGTGCGGTCTTGGTTTAGGTCTTTAGAGGTTACTTATAGTAAGGATAGAGATGATTATCAT
>JAKBAL010000283.1 GCA_021809225.1 Pseudomonadota bacterium
ACAATTCATATGGTTTACAGTGGCTTCCATGTCTGCGATGAGATGGGCGACCTCGGGAGCTAAAGGGTCTTCAACTCTTTTGGAAATTTCTTTCAGAATAGGGTCCCCCATTCGAGCAATTTTTAATATTCTGGGCTGTTGGTCCATTGTTTCTTCCTTTCACTTTGTGAGCGATCTATGCTCTACGATGGGGGCTGCTGAAATAATGTCTATGTCATGTTCGTTAAGGGGAATATTTTTGGGGCTTAGACTTGTTATATGTTAATGAATTTTTTCCTTTATAGAGTTGTCTGACAGCTATTTGTTCATTGGAAAGCTCTATTAACAAGGTTGTATGAGCGCCAGGATAAGACTCTTGGTCCCACTTGTGATTGGGTCTACTTCATGGATATAGTCACAAGAAACTAATAATATTTCTCCTGAATTTGGTGTATGCACACACTTTCTTTCTTTTGACTGATAAATCATATGCTGACCTTCTGTATAATTTCCGTCGAGAAAAAAATGGATAGCGTATTGATACACATTACTGTTATTATTTGCTTGATGAGGTGGAATAAAGTCTTTTCCTTCATATACATAACAAACGCATTGATCCACGGTAAAATGGCTTACTCCAGTGATTTCCATAACAAAATTTCTTACTTGAACTGAATTCATAACATCAAAAATAGCCTTGTTTTTTATCTCCATATTTTGTGGCATTTTAATCTTTGATATTTTTATGCCTGAGGGTTCATTCACATTTTCAAGAGTAAAGATTTCATATTTTAATTTACTTACCTCATAATTTAATGTCTTCCATTGATCAACAGTAAGAGATAAGTCTTTTTTAGTAATCAGGCAGCAGCCTTCTAATAAAATATTCTTTTTTAAACAATTCACTGAGTCGTGCTGTTCTTTTACATTATTTAAAAGCATTGAATCCACCGTATACTTTGTCATTTCTTACTATCAATAGAATTAAACCATTTATAAATTCTTGGGTGGCGCCAAACTCAAGAAATCTAAAAGGCTTTTACAGTGTTTTCCTTTTCTTATCTAAGGGAGTAAGCAAGTTTTAGTCAATGGCTTTCATCTCAGAATAGCTTAATAAGGTAGAAAGAATGAAATGAGCTAAATGAACCTGAACTTCTCTAATAGCATTTAATAGTCTGTTCATTATTTTTAACAATAATTTAACTCTTCTCTGAAATGGCATTAAGCGTTATTTTATCTTGTTAAGTGAGGAAGAAAGCGATGATAAAAATTGTATTTATTCCAGGAAACAGTGGGCTTACAACAAAAGATAATTAGTTTCCCAGTGTTAAGGCGGGATTAGAAGCTGAAGGATTAGAAGTTATTGCAAGAGAACTCCCTGATCCTGATTTAGCGAGAGAATCTTTTTGGCTTCCATTTTTGTTAGATGACTTAAAAGTTGATGAAAATACAATACCTGTGGGGCATTCGTCGGGGGCTATTGCCGCGATGAGAGTCGCTGAAAAACAGAATATCTTAGGATCTGTATTGGTGGGTTCTTATTGTACAGATCTTGGGATAGAAAAAGAAAAGCAATCTGGTTATTTTGATAGGCCATGGGATGGGATCAATATGAAACGTAATCAAAAATGGACTATTGTCTTTGCATCTCAAGACGATCCATGGATTCCTGTCGAACATCCACGTCATATCCAGCAACAGCTAAATAGTGAGTATCACGAATATAAAAATCAAGGACACTTTGGTGGGGATTATTATAAAGAAACCTTTCCAGAACTCACCATGGCCATTTTACGAAACATTAAGGGAGCAAGAGAAGTATCTTTATAGAGCTTTTCAAGAATAAAATACTCTCGTCGACTATGTTTGGGCCTTGGTAAGCTAGTTGAGCTTTTATATTTTGGTCTATTATTTAGTTGATATAACAATTTGAAGTAATTATTTAAGGCATTTTTAATTATATAGATAATATATGGAGTATTATGTTTTTAAAAATCAATCATTTTATAATTTAATAAATAAAATGTATGAAACTTTATAGGTATCACGATTAAAAAAAACATAACAGAAATGACCAAAATGTATTGGTAAGTGAAAGTAAGTTCTATTAAGTTATAATTTAAGTGGTTTAAAAAAGTATTAAAGCTAAGGCTCATTACTAATTTTTTTAATATTGAGTAAATATTTTAAAAATTATGGTTGTAATTTATGAAAAGCACCTTACATCAGGTGTAATGTTAATGAGTAATGAAATGGTGATGATGATGAAATGTAAGATAACCTCAAGAACCTTGTTAGTGAGTGCTTCTGTTTTTTCAATGCTATGTGTCAATGGGGCTTATGCAGATAATAATAGCGATGTAGAAACAGGACGCGCTTCTATTGCACGGCAGTTTGTTAAAAAGGGTGGGGAACTCTGGCAAAATGCCCCTGATTTAGGCTTTACAAGGGCTGTTGCAAACGGGGCTAACTATGTTGGTGAAGCTGTTGTAGAACAAGGCAAAGGTTTTGTTAAAGGGAAAGCTTCGGATGCATTAGATCGTGCTTCTGATCAAATTGGTAAAGCCGCAGCTAATAAATTTCACGCACTTGTGTATAGAGACCCATCAGTTCACGTCGTTAATGATGCAGGTGAGCATATAGGCTACGTTGAAGCAGTGGCACCACGTCTGGTTCGAAATATTCTTAACAAGCATCTTGGCATTGACTTAGACGGTTCTGTGCCAGGTGTTCCTAAAGCTGTCATGAAAGCAATTGGAAATTATTTGGAAAATCAAGTTGCTATGATGCTAGAAGGTCAAGTTTTTGAGCTTGCGAAAAAAGCAACCCAAAAGGCAACAATTGCAGCCGCTGGAAAAGCGATGGGACTGACTCAAGATCAAATTAGTGCAGTTCTTCAGAAACAAGGCGCATCAGCGACAGTAGGACAAGTTGAAGCTGCTATAGATGAGAAGGCTGGTGCTCAGCAGGTAAAAATTGCTCTTGCCAATGAAAAAGTACAAGCAGATGAGCAAGTAGCCTATGGGAATATTGCCGCTGGGTTGATAAGAAATTTTTCTGCAAGATTGAAGATTAATCTCAATGAGTACATTAAGACAGCCGCTCAAGATGTTGCAACCGAGTATGCTCATCAGTTGATTGAGGATACGGGGGAAGTGGTTCTTCGTTATGGAGAGAGTGTAGCTGGAGCGGGCGTTGTTGTCGCTGCAAGTGTTGTTTCTGGCGGTTCAGGGGCAGCCTTCGCTGCTACAGCTGTGTCGGCAGACCAACGTTTAGCAGAAGGGGGACATCAAGACTCGTTTATGCGTCGTGCTCTTAAATGGGCGATAGGATATGATGTCCGTAAAGAGGAAGCAAAAGCAAAGGCAAGCTTTGTTGTTCCGATGACCTTGAATGTTGATGGCATTTTGAAGCAGTTAGGTTTGGGTGACTTTTTAGTTCCGACTCAAGCTGATTATGATTCTGCCTATGGTAAATATAAAGCCGTTGCTATTCTTGATGCAGAAGGTGACGAATGGACAACATTCGATCAAACCGTGAAGCCTGTCAATTTTACGACGCTTTTTGAAGAAGCTAGAGATACTCTTGCTGCAGCAAAAGCAAAAGTTGCAGAAGTTGTAGAGCAAGCGGCTACGGTTGTTAAAGACACAGCTAAAGCCGGTCTTAAAGAAGCAAAACATGTTGTTGTGGCGTTTAGTGAAGCTGCAGATGATTTTGCAGAAGCTCTTAATCCCATGATGCGTTCGGATTTCTGGGATGATGAACCTGAAGTATCTGCAACGGTTAATGCGCCAGTTGAACAATCCAAAAAATCTTGGTGGAAGATCTGGTAAGACTTTCTTAAGAAAAACCAAAAAAGGCAGCCTAAAGGCTGCCTTTTTTTTGCGTATCCGCCGGTCGCGGGAGGAGTGGTGAGGTGA
>JAKBAL010000001.1 GCA_021809225.1 Pseudomonadota bacterium
GCTACACGATTTTGTTGATAAGCCCACTCACTGCCATCTTGTTCAATGATAGGACGGTTCTTACCGTAGCTAACAACTTTGATACGATTTGGATCAATACCAAACGCTGCGAGTTTTTCTCTCGCTGCGTTTGCACGACGCTCACCGAGTGCCAAGTTGTATTCAACAGTTCCGCGCTTATCGCAATGACCATTGATGGTCACACCGTAGTTTGGATAAGTGTTTAACCATGCAGCTTGACGTTGCAAAGTTTCCAGTCCGTCAGGACGAACAGCTGATCTGTCAAAGTCGAAGAATACACGGTCACCGACGTTGTCAACGAAATCAGCAACTGATCCTGGTATGCAGGCTTCAGCGGCTACTGCAGCTTCCGCCGCAACAAGAGGGCCACCTTGACCTGAAGCTTCAACGCACTCATCTACCGATGATCCGCAAGCAGTTAGCGCAAGAGCAGCTGTTGCGAGAAGGCTTGTAATTGTTAAACGCATTTCTTTTTTTCTCCTTTTTTAGTTTTCATTCGCCCACTGTAGCGGGAGAACATTAAAAAAATATTAAAATTGTATCTTTTTTTTGATGTCCTTCGCCCTCTGTCTTGTCCGTAGACTTAAGACATCGTGGGCACCACTATAACCTATTGAAGGAAAAGGATCAAGAGCTACCATGTAGGATAAGATCCTTCTCCTGGAATGTTAACTTTTCTCTTGTTAAACCCAACAATATCGACACTGCAAAGCCCAACTTTACCCTTTGAACTTGACTGACAGGTGTACATAATTTCACGTCCATTCGGGGACCAGGTTGGACCTTCGAGTAGATATCCAGAATCCAACGTACGCTCTCCTGATCCATCTGGCCGCATCACTCCAATATAAAACGTGCCTCCAATATGCCGAGTAAAGGCAATAAGATCACCCCGGGGAGACCAAATAGGGTTATCGTGATACCCTGGGCTAAAGCTAATGCGTGTGCCTTCGCCACCCGCTGTATCTCGCACATAGATTTGTGGTTTTCCACCTTTGTCTGAGATGTAACAAATCTGAGTTCCATCAGGAGAATAACAAGGAGATACGTCAATCGATGCTGTTGAGGTTGTGAGCTGCTCCATTCTTTTGCTGGCCAGATCCATCTTGTAAAGGGATGCTGAACCCCCTTTTGCGCTGCTAAGAATCACATGATCTCCCTTGGGTGAGAAGCGAGGCGACATTCTTTGACCCTCAACAGAACCGATAGATTCAGAGTGGCCCGTTTCAAGGTTATGAATATGAAGGTTAGGGGATTTATCATTTTTACCAAAGTCGATATAAGCAATTTTTGTCCGATCTGGAGAAAAGCGTGGTGTTAATACCCTTGTGTTTCCGCTCGAAATAAACTGATGATTAGCTCCATCATAATCCATAATGGCCAACCGATATTGACGAGCCATTTCAGGCCCATTTTCGGCAATATAGACAACTCGCGTATCAAAATAACCTTTGTCGCCTGTAATACGCTCATAAATTTCATCCGCAATTTTATGAGCAACTCGACGCCAGTTCGCAGGTTCTGTTCCAAGGGAAAGACCCGTCAGTTGTGATTCTGTAAAGATATCAAAGAGACGAAAATCAACTTGGAAATTGTTTCCATTGCGTTTTAAAAGACCACCCACCAGTGCTTCTGCGTTCAGGATTTTCCAGTCTGCAAAGTGAGGATTGAGCATGACATCTTGCGCGGATTGAATATGGGCATTGGGATCTACGATTTTAAAAAGGCCACACCCTTCTAAATCACTAATAATAACTTGGGTGATTTCTTCCGCTGCTTTGGCAAGAGCTGGATCTCCGCTTCCATCAAACGGGGTAATAGCAATAGGAACGGGCTTAAAGGTTCCTTCAGTCACATCGATGCGAAGTTCCGCAGAAGCGCCTAAGATTAAACTGAGAAGAGCAAGGAAAGTAAAAGCAAACTTCTTTATCATGAATGAATTCCTTAATGATGGCTAGAACACAATTAAAAGAAACATTACTCTTTCTTGTTACAAGAGACAAGGTTTTCAGTTGCGAATTTTAACACCTGACGTGTTTCTCTGGAAGTAGCTGTCCTTATGAAGAAGGAGTCTCATTTTAGGGTTTTTCTTCTAATCCTTCTTCAATAGACAATTTGTTTTCCCCTTTCCCATCTTGATTAATTTCTTGCCCCTTCATGCTGTCAAGATAGCGTATGGCGAGTGGATAATCCCCCTTTAGCAGATAGTTCGCAGAGTCTAAGCGCATCCGCTTGATTGACATCAGCTCCTATCCCCAATTGTAATTGGAGAGCTAATAGAAATTGATTGAGGGGCTCTGTTTCTATTGCCTTTTTTCTTAATTCGTCGGTTACTTTTTCCCAATAAGGCTTGGCTATGGTGATGTGTCCGGGCAAAATCTTTGGCTCTTCTTCTTCCATTGCCCATGTATCAGAAAGAGAGCCCACGCATCCTGCCAAAATTAAAAGAAGAGTAGGTATTTTTTTTAAAGAATTAAGTTGATTCTTCATTATCAGCTCCTAAAGTTTTATACATATTGTTATCAAAAAATTAGCTTAAGACTAGAAGAGGCTAACGCATATAGCTTCATCAAAAATTACAAAGGACCCAAAGGGCGGTTGGATGCTCGCATGATGACGAAGAGTGATGTTGAGTGTCTAATATTTATTAGAAAATATGATAGTGGTGCTAATGTAACCCGGCAGCCTTTGAGGGCGGCTTATATGTCTATTCGAAGATCCGACTTTGAAGGGCTGCGGTTTTAACAGCTTTTTGAATCTTTTCAAAAGCACGGATTTCAATTTGCCGGACGCGTTCGCGAGAGATGCCTAAAGATTCAGAAAGGGCTTCAAGTGTGACTGGGGGATCTTTAAGGCGTCGTTCTTGGATAATATAAAATTCCCTTTCATTTAAAGATTTCATGGCTGTATTTAAGAGGGCATTTTTTTGTTGGGACTCATTTCGGTCCATAAGTTTGATTTCATGACTTGAATCTTCATCAACCAGCCAGTCTTGCCATTCATCAACCCCTTCCTCCTTTAAGGGTGCGTTAAGAGATTGATCGGGCGCGCTGAGACGCTTACTCATTTCAGTCACTTCATGTTCAGAAACGTTCAGCTCAATTGCGATATCCTTAATACTTTTAGCTGACAGAATAGGCTCGTCAATTTCTTGCATTTCACCTTTTAGGCGCCTTAAATTAAAAAAAAGTTTTTTCTGTGCGGCGGTTGTTCCAATTTTTACAAGTGACCAAGAATGCAGGATATATTCTTGCATATTGGCTCGAATCCACCACATAGCATAGGTTGAAAACCGAAAACCTTTGTCAGGGTCAAATTTCCGAAGAGCTTGCATCAATCCCACGTTTCCTTCGGAAATCAAATCCACGAGGGGTAACCCATAGCCTCTGTAACCGTTGGCAATTTTAGCAACAAGTCGTAAGTGAGCGGCAACAAGTTTTTCCGCAGCTCTTGGATCTTGATGTTCCTGCCAACGCTTTGCCAACATAAATTCTTCATCTGGTTCTAAGAGTGGGAATTGCTTAATTTTTGCCAAATACCGTGTCAGGCCATCAACCATACTGGGAAGAGCTGTGACCTCTGAAACGGTTCGAATTAGATTATTTTGATCCTTTGACACGCGAGGAAACCTAATGTTGTTTAAGAGTTGTTACGTTCATCATCATATCATATCAAGCTTAACACATTTATTAGATTTCGTATATCCTCTGGAAGGTCAGTTGAAAAATGAAGGTTTTCATGC
Organism: Pseudomonadota bacterium; assembly: GCA_021809225.1. The sequence continues at coordinate 3,764 of JAKBAL010000001.1, forward strand.
GTTGTTGGATGGATAAACGAAAGTTCTTTTGCATGAAGAGCATGCCGATCTTTGGGCCATTTTTCTTTTAAATAAGTTTTTAAAATAGAAGGTATAGCTTTGGGGGACTTTTCATAAAGGGCGTCTCCAATGAGAGAATGATCTTTAGCGGCCAGATGGACACGAATTTGGTGAGTTCGACCCGTATCCAGGCGGCATTCCACTAGACTTGCAATCCGACCATAGATTTGTAAGACTTTATAATGGGTTCTTGCAAATCTGCCGCCTTGTCGAATGGCCATTCTTTGGCGATGGTGTGGATCCCGACCAATTTCTCCTTCAATCGTCCCTTCTATGGGTGTGAGCATCCCCCATACAACCGCATAGTAACGTCGTCCCATCTCTCGGGTGGCTAGCTGATGGGCTAGATTGTGATGAGCTTTGTCGTTTTTCGCTGTAACCAAAAGACCACTTGTTTCCTTATCTAGTCGGTGAACAATTCCCGGACGTTTTACTCCATTAATTCCGGAAAGGCTCTTTCCACAATGGCTAAGAAGGGCATTTACGAGGGTTCCTCCCGGATGTCCAGGGGCAGGATGGACGACCATTCCTGCAGGCTTATTGATCACGACCACGTCTTGGTCTTCATAAAGAATATCGAGGGGGATATTTTGAGGCGCAGGGATTGCTTCCACAAGAGGGGGGATCGTGACTACAATCTGCTGGTTTTTCTTAACCTTAAAGGAAGCTTGTGATTTTTTTTGATCCACATTAATAAAGCCTCCCTCAATGAGTTCTTGGAGACGTGAACGGGAAATGTCTTGAATTTTTGTCGTTAAAAACTTATCTAGACGCATTCCATGGTCTTGCTGTTCAACCATAAATATCTGAGAAGAAGAAGACTTTATCTCTAGGGGCATGAAGATCACTTGACTTCCTTGTGTGAGTTTTGTATAATTAATTAGTAACGTATATTAGGGCAATTAGTTTTAATTTTGCAATGGCTTAGAATATTAACATCGCAAGGCGTATTGATCTTTTATAATCTACCTAATTTTTTAATCTTGACTTGCATTTGATATATTTAGTTGCTACATATAAGTCGCTGCTTTATATTGGCGGTATGTAATTTAGTAAAAACAATAAGGGTTTGTTGTTTTTTTAATGGTGATCCCTCTTCGTTCGTGAGGGGAGAGAATGGTGTATAATGTTATTAGTGTCTCATAACTTAATCATATATTTGTTGACAACAGCCTCGACTATTTTAGGAGGGTCGGTTTATACACCTGCAGAAAATTCCCTTGTTTCAATATCTGAGGCCAGACCTGAGGTCAGACGTGAAAAAACTCTTGGGGGAAGGTCTGAAGGTGCTCCAAGAAGACCGGGTTCCAAAGCAATGAGTAGTAACTGTGAAGCCCCAGGCTCTGGGAAACGAGGCTGGTCAGGTTCCACTCGACAAAATGTAAGTACTGCGCTAAGACCTCATTTTGTGTCTGCGTCCCCTTCTTTCGATGCGGGTCAACCTAATGGTACGTTATCAACAAGAGGAAATAGAACTGGTACAAACCCTTTAATTCCTAGGCGTTCCCCTCCTGAGAATCGTAATGAAGGGGTTTTTTTTCAGTCTCCCGATGCGACAATGGGTGGTGAGGAATCGGCCAATAATGCTTATGCCTCTGGTGGTAGTGGTAGTGGTAGTGGTAGTGGTAGGGAGTTCTTCTCTCAAGAAGATTCAGTCGTGCCTAAAAAAATCGAGGAAGTTTCAGAAGAAAGGGTGTCTTCTTTGCTCAGCAAAGTTCAGAGAACTGTGGTTACACCAGACCCTACTTTAGAATTAGCACAAAAATTGCTTCCTACATCTGGAAAGGCATTTGAAGTTAACCAAGCTCCTATACCCGTAAAAGTATCTAAAGTTAACCAAGCTCCTATACCCGTAAAAGTATCTAAAGTTAACCAAGCTCCTATACCAAAAGTATCTGAAGTTAATCCAACTCCTATACCCGTAAAAGTATCTGAAGTTAACCAAGCTCCTGTTCCAGAATTAGCACCAATACCAGTTCCTTCTCCTGGACATCCTTTTGTCGCAGAACTGGGGGAGGCTGAGAAGAAGCACCTCGCAAATCGATTGGGCCAAGAATTTCTCGAGCGTATTAAATTAAGCCGCGGAGCCGAAGGAGATTCTCTTGGAAGTGCGATAAAGAAAGCAGCAGCTAACGGTGTAGAGCAAGTTACAGAAAACATTAAATCAAGAGAAGAAGCAGCTAACCATGCTTCTGGGGAACAAGCAAACCAGAAAGGGGAGGCTCATGAGAAGCTAGCAATACCAGTTCCTCCTCCTGCGCCACGTTCATTTGTCATAGCACCTGGAGAGAATGAAAAGAAGCGCCTTGCAAATCAATTGGGTCGCGAAGTCCTTAAGGGGTTTAAATTAAAAACCGTCGCAACAGTTAGAGAAGAAATTGAGGCTAGAGCTCAATCAGGAGAAAAATTAACTGGCCCTACTATTGAGGAACAAATAAACGATAAAAAAGAAGTTTTAGAAATGCTTAAACAGTCACTCGAAGCGCAGACGAGAGCTTTAGAGGAGGTCATAAGTAGGCAAGCGATCACTGACAAAGAAATTATAGAGAGAAATAAAAGAATAAAAGAAATTAGAAATGGTTTAAGAAACGACAAGCTATTATTGGCGCAATCAGAAGATCAACTTAAGGCGCTTGTTTTTGTTGAACGAAGTTTTGAAAGAATAAGAAAGCTAAGAGAAGAGAGATTGAAAAAGGAAGCAGCTGCTGCCAGAGCTTCTGGGGAAGCTGCCATCGAAGTTAAAGAAGGTAGTTTGAGCCCTGAAGAAACTCTGGGGCAAGAAAGTGCAAATCAAATTTTGCCTTTATTGACAAAGAATGGTCAAACAAATCTTTTGAAAGACCAAAGACTTTCTGCCGAGTTACGTGACCTTAATAGTGGACAGGTTAATGCGTTATCCAAGCTTCTTCTTGATGAACTCCCAGCGCTTCGTTTATTTGCGATACGTAAAAATATTGCTGACATACGTTCACAAAATTTCGTTGAGGAAAATACAGAGAGAAACGTAGAAGCGACTTTAAGGGATAAGGGAAAAGAAAGGGGAGGGCCTGCCGATCGTGGTGAAGAGCTTGAAGCCGACAGGAATATAGAGAGCCCATTAACTCCTTCTCAACCAAAGGTGAGAGAGAGAATAGAAGAGCCAACTCACAACGGGTATAATGTGGGCATGCTAAATAGAGTACAAGTAGATCCTCAACCCGATGAAGATGATGAAGAATGGATTAATGAAGACTACGATGACAATGAAAGTCCTGCTACACCCGCAAAAGCTGAGAATGTTGAACAAAAGCCTGAGCCTGCCCCGAGAGTAGAAAAGAAGGTGGTCAAAACAGCTACAGAAGAGGCACGTGATACTTTTGAAACATTAAAAAATGCTTTATCAGCAGAGCTTCCTTCAGATGAAGAAGCACGGAAGTTTTTGTTAACGACAGAACGACTTATGAAAGCAGCAAATCTTCCTTTAGAAGTGAAGCAGCCAGAAGATGAGAGAATAATACGTAACCGACTAAAAGATGTGGGCGTAGTACGTAATGTCTTATTAGCTGCACAACCTCAATCAGCAAAAGAGAAACGTAAGGCATTGTCAGCGGCAAAACGACTGATGGAAGCCGTACAACAAGAAAAAAATAAAGCAACTGAGGACACTGGAGATTTGATACGTAATACTCTTCTTGCAAGAAGAGCTTCTCTAGAAAGTAAGAAGGTAGGAGAAACTCCAAAGCAGGCTGCAGAAAGAGAAAAAAAGAAGGAAGCTAAAAGAGCTGCTAAAATCGCAGCAAAGGAAGATTGGGAGGATTAACCTTCGTCTACTAACACTCAAAAAGCCCCTTCGGGGGCTTTTTTTGAAGAAATTATTTTTCCCCTCTCAGAAACTTCAGTATCCCTGAAAAGTCTAAGGCTTGGCCTCCATTGCTACAGAAAAGGGTATAGAGAGCCATGGCTTCGGTACCTAAAGGTGTTGCAGCTGATGTCAGTTGAGCGGCTTGTGCAGCCAATTTTAAATCTTTCAGCATCATAGCGGCGGTAAACCCTGGGGTATAATCGTGATTCGCAGGAGAAGCCGGGACGGGACCAGGAGAAGGACAGTATTTGGAAATCGACCAACATTGGGCCGAGGATTGAGATGTCACGTCAAAAAATGTCTGGGCATCAAGGCCAAGTTGTTCAGCAAGATTAAAGGCCTCACACGCGCCAATCATGGTAATTCCTAAGACTAAATTATTACAGATCTTGGCCGCTTGTCCCAAGCCTGCCTCTCCACAATAGATAATGGTTTTCCCCATAGCTTCCAAAAAAGGTTTTATTGCTTCGAAATCTTGCCAGTTTCCTCCTACCATAAAGGTAATAGTCGCTGCTTCTGCTCCGGTAACCCCCCCTGAAACGGGGGCATCTATAAGGCGCACGCCTTTATCTTCGGCCTTTGTGTGAATTTGGCGGGCCGTTTCTATATCAATAGTCGAACATTCTGCAATTAATGTGCCAGGTTTCACATGGTTGAAAATCCCTTGAGGACCTTCGTATACGGATTGAACAAGCATTCCTTCGGGCAACATTGTGATCACAATATCAACATTTGCGACGGTTGAAGCAATATCCTTTCCCCTGGTTCCTCCTTCTTTCACTAAAGCATCTATGGCTTGGGGAGCAACATCATAACCTGTGATTCGATGGCCGGCTTTGAGGAGATTTTTGGCCATCGGCATTCCCATATGCCCCAGTCCAATGAAAGCAATATTTGTCATGCAGTCCCCCCTAAAATGAGTTCTCTTTTGCCCAAAGAGGAAAAGTAAGTATCAATCTCTTCCTCTCTTAAGTCTTCAAGCTTTGCTGGCTTCCAACGAGGGAGATGATCTTTATCAACCAAAACGGCTCGCACGCCTTCCGTAAAATCATGGCCTTCCACAAAGTGTTGACTGAGGCGAAATTCCAGTTCCATCCGTGCCGTAAAGGATAAAGCTTTTCCATCTTTAAGTTGGCGAAAAACAACAGCCAAGCTGGTTGGTGATTTGGACATTAAGGTATTATAAGTATTTTGAGCAAAAGGGGAGGGATCTTTTGCAAGACTTTCTATGATTTCTTTTAAAGAGTATTTGTTAAAATGGGTTTCAATTATTTCATAATGATGCTCCAGAAATCCTTTTTCTTGGAGTTTGAGACAATATATTGGAAGAACATCTTCAATAGACTTCCCTTGTTTAAGGTCTGTTTTTAAGAAGGACAGGGCGGAAGAAGGTATAAAATGGGTTGCAAGTCCAGCCCAAATAGCATCTTCTGCTTTAAGACGCATTCCCGTCAGTCCCAGGTAAAGCCCAACAGCACCTGGGGTATTGTTTAAAAAAGTCGTGGCTCCCACATCAGGAAAGAAACCGATTCCTGTTTCTGGCATGGCAAGAAGGGCTCGTTCCGTTACGATCCGGTGGGATCCATTCACGGAAACTCCAAGTCCTCCCCCCATATTGATGCCATTTATAAGAGCAACATAGGGTTTGGGATAGGTATGAATATGCGTATTGAGGATGTACTCTTCTCGAAAAAAGGCATCGCAAGTCTCAAAATCACCCATCCTTTTTGCTTCATAAACGGCCCGGACATCCCCGCCGGCGCAAAAGGCTTTTTCTCCGGCGCCTTCAATGATAATCAAATTTACGGAGGGATCCGTTTCCCATTCTTTCAAAAGATGTGCTAGACCTCGAATCATATTCAAGGAAAGAGCATTGAGAGCTGCAGGTCTGTTAAGGGTGATCCACCCTATTCTACCTTGAACTTCGTGAAGAAGGTCATTAGATTTCCTCATGTCTTCTCTTCCAACAACTTCCTAGCGATGATGAGACGCATAATCTCATTTGTTCCTTCTAGGATTTGGTGGACGCGAAGATCGCGCACAAAACGCTCAATCTGATAATCCTTGATATAGCCATAGCCTCCGTGAAGCTGAAGGGCCTCATTACAGACAGAAAATCCCACATCTGTTGCAAATCTCTTAGCCATAGCGCAGGCTATTGTGGCGTCAGAATCTCCTTCTTGGAGTTTTATAGTTGCGCGATGAACCATTAAACGAGCTGCCTCTAGATTCGTGGCCATATCCGCGAGGCGAAACTGGAGGGCCTGAAATTCAGCTAGCTTCTTGCCAAATTGGGACCGTTCTTTCATATAGGTTGTTGCAGCTTCTAGGCAGGCTCGAGCCCCTCCTAGAGAACAAGAAGCAATATTAATGCGCCCTCCATCCAGGCCGTGCATTGCCATTTTAAAACCTTCTCCTTCTTCCCCAAGACGGTTAGTGACAGGCACAGGGCAGTCTTGAAAGATAACAGCCGTTGTGGGTTGGCTGTTCCATCCCATTTTCTTTTCTTTTTTCCCAAAGCTAAGGCCAGGCGTCCCTTTTTCAACGACAAGAGCTGTAATCCCTTTAGGGCCTTCTTCTCCTGTGCGAACCATACACACATAAATGTCGCTTGCTCCCCCTCCCGAAATAAAAGCTTTTTCCCCATTCAGGATGTAATGATCGCTTTTACGGACAGCCTTTGTTTTTAAAGAGGCTGCATCTGACCCTGCGCTGGGCTCGGTTAAGCAATAACTCGCAAACGATTCCATGGACATGAGGCGAGGAAGCCACTTTTTATGTTGCTCAGAATTGCCAAAGATATCAATCATCCACGCAACCATATTGTGAACGGAAATATAGGCCGCTGTTGAGACGCAGGCTGCGGAAAGTTCTTCAAAAATCAGGGAAGCTTCAAGTCGGCCTAACCCACTGCCACCTTGTTCGGGACGAACATAAATCCCTGCCAAACCTAGTATTGCTGCTTTGCGGAGAGTTTCAACCGGGAAAATGCAACCCTCATCCCAACTTTGGGCATAAGGGGCCATTTCCTGGTTCGCAAAGCGTCTGGCCGCTTCCTGAAAGGCAATTTGTTCTTCGGTAAGATGGAAATCCATGAGTGCTTCTCCCTTCCATCAAGTATGCCAGAAAAGGCAAAAAGTACCAAGAATTTCATACAAATAGTGAATTGTCCCCACTGATCAAATTTGGATAATGGCCATTGATCAAATTTGGATAATGACGTAAGATCAGCTTATGAATGCTATTATTTCACTCCATAATGCCCACTGGGAAACGCCTGATCAATTTACACAATTAGATCCTCATTTGAGAAAACTCAAAAGTCAAAAGTATGTTTTTGAATCTCCTCTCTTAACCCAATTTCCTCTGAAAACGCCTGGTATATATACTTTGGGAGGAGGACGACAAATTGGGAAAACAACCTTCCTAAAACAGTGGATGAGTTACTTAATTAAGTCAGGAATCTTGCCAAAATCCATTGCCTTTTTAACAGGAGAGGTGATTGATGACCATCATCGTTTACTTACAATGATGATGGAGGTTTTAGAGCAGATGCCGCATTCGGATGGCTTAAAATATATTATAGTGGATGAAGTCACCTATATTAAGGATTGGGACAAGACGATCAAATTCTTAGCTGATAGTGGTCTACTTGAGAGATGCGTTGTTGTTTTAACAGGATCAGACCTCGTGCTCATGAATGAAGCGCGGATGCGTTTCCCTGGGCGGCGGGGAATCCATCATCAGGTAGATTTCCATTATTATCCCCTTTCTTTTCGAGAGTACGTTGGGTTGGTCCATCCTGAAAATCCTGAACTTACTTTTCTTTTTGAGGCTTTTCAAAATTATCTTATTCATGGAGGTTTTTTAACAGCCATCAATGATTGGGCCATGCGAGGAGAAATTCTTCCCACGACAGCCCAAACTTACAGTGATTGGATACGTGGTGATTTTCTTAAACGTGGCAAGAAAGACGTGAATTTAAGAGATTTTATTCAAGCTGTTCTGAAAACGTATGGTACACAAATTACGTGGCATACTTTAACCCATCACACGGCCATTGATCATCCAAAAACCATTCAAGATTATGCAGAATTGATGCAGTCGATGGATGCGTTATTTATTCAAGAAGCTCTCTTAGAGCATAAACTTATGCCTGCTCCCAAAAAGGCCCGTCGCTTGTTTTTTTCAGATCCTTTTGTGTATCATGCGCTTCGGCTTTGGTTAGACCCTACCTATAATATACTGGAATCTTTAAAAATTCCTTCAGTTCTTTCTTCCGTTGTAGAAACAGTCGTGATTAACCATGTGAGACGGATTTATCCAACCTACTATATTAAGTCTGATGGAGAGGTTGATGTGGCTTATGTTACAAAGGAGACCTTTTATCCCATTGAAATTAAATGGACGCAGCAAATTCGTCCTCATGATCTGAAACAGATTAAAAAATATGCGAATGGACAAATTTGGGCACAAGTTTATTCCCGTCATCAAATAGATAAAACGCCCATTCTTCCTCTTCCCAAAGCACTTTATGAATTTGGAGCTTAAATTACCGTAACTATGATTACGTAAATGAACTTAAAAACCATTGTCCTCTCCGCCAGTCCACGGTACAAATATATCACTTTAAATAAAGCAGTAATTTTCTACATGTTTTTTTCCGTTCTCTTGATCTTATTTTTAAAAGGCATCCTTATTGGGTTTTTGATCGCAGCTCCTGTGGGACCCATTGGAATTTTGTGTATTCGAAGAACCTTGTCGGGGAGTTATACTTTAGGCCTTTTGACAGGACTCGGGGCTGCGCTTGCGGACACAGTTTATGGGGCAATTGCTGGATTCAGCCTTGCGGGAATTGCAGATTTTATCACTCAAAACAATTTTTATTTACGTCTTTTTGGGGGGATTCTCTTGGCATGGATCGGTGTAACTATTTTTAGAGCCCCCTCTCGCGAAACCAAACTAAAAAAGACAGAAGAAGAAACGATTTTTCGTGCCTTTACCTCTGCTTTTTTCTTAACCCTTTCAAACCCCATTACTCTCCTTGTTTTTGCAGCGGCTTTTGCTGCGATGGGTATTGCTCCTGTGAGTGGCTCTGTTTCTCAAGCTTTCGTCCTTGTGTTAGGGGTCTCTGTGGGGGCGAGTGTGTGGTGGCTTTCTCTTAGTACAGCTGTGCATTTGATGCATCATAAACTTTCTGATAAACAACTCCTCTGGATTAATCGTTCATCTGGCGTTATGTTGATTGGGTTTTCTGCTTATATGTTGTTGAGTCTGCTTTAAGTGGAAACGGGGTTGTCAATTTACCCATTTCTGGGTAAGCATGGCTCGATAATGAGTAAATAGGGGTATAAAATTTGCAAAATGCAATCTCACATGATGAGGCCTTAAAAGCCTATCACGAAATGGTTCTGATCCGCCGGTTTGAAGAGCGTGCAGGACAACTTTATGGGATGGGACTTATTGCGGGATTTTGTCACCTGTATATTGGTCAAGAAGCCATTGTCGTTGGTATCCAATCCATTCTGAAGTCACAAGATACGGTTATTACGGCTTATCGCGATCATGGACACATGCTTGCTTGCGGGATGGATCCTAAAGGCGTTATGGCCGAGCTGACAGGTCGTAGCGGAGGATACTCTAGGGGGAAAGGGGGCTCGATGCACATGTTTAGCCGAGAGAAAAACTTCTTCGGGGGCCATGGTATTGTGGGCGCTCAAGTTCCTATCGGCACTGGCCTTGCCTTAGCCCATAAATATAAAGAGGATGGTGGAGTTTGCCTAACCTATTTTGGAGATGGTGCAGCTAACCAAGGCCAGGTTTATGAATCCTATAACATGGCCTCCCTCTGGAAGCTCCCTGTTGTTTATGTGATTGAAAACAATCACTATGGAATGGGAACGTCTGTTGCGCGCTCTTCCGCTGGACCCACTTATTATGGGAGAGGCCAGGGATGGGATATTCCGGGGGAACTCGTTGATGGGATGGAGCTTTTGAAGGTGATAGAGGCGGCAAAGCGCGCGGTGGCCCATGCGCGTTCTGGGAAAGGGCCCTATATCCTTGAGATGGACACCTATCGCTATCGAGGCCATTCCATGTCAGACCCTGCGAAATACCGTTCCAAGGAAGAAGTAGACGGCGTGAAGGAAAACCGTGATCCAATCGATCATTTCAAAAACTATATGCTCAAGACTCTCAAAATTCCTGAAGATCAGATTAAGGCTATTGAAGACGAGATTAAAACAGTTGTTGCGGCGGCTATCGAATTTTCAAAGACCTCGCCTGAGCCTGATCCTTCTGAACTTTATACGGATGTTTTGAAAGAAGGAGCACGCGCATGACCCTCATTTCAATGACTGTCAGAGAAGCCTTGAGAGATGCAATGGCAGAGGAAATCCGTCGTGATGAAACCGTTTTTTTGATGGGCGAAGAAGTTGCGGAATATAACGGTGCTTATAAGGTCAGCCAGGGTCTCTTAGATGAATTTGGCCCGAAGCGGGTCGTGGATACGCCGATTACAGAGCATGCTTTTGCAGGCCTTGGTGTTGGTGCAGCTTTTGGAGGACTTCGTCCCATCGTTGAGTTCATGACCTTTAACTTTTCCATGCAAGCGATGGACCAAATTATTAACTCAGCGGCTAAAACCCTCTATATGTCTGGTGGTCAAATGGGATGTCCCATTGTCTTTCGGGGGCCAAATGGAGCCGCGTCTCGGGTGGGCGCCCAACACTCTCATTGTTTTGCGAGTTTGTATGCCCATTGTCCCGGCCTTAAAGTGATTAGTCCTTATAGTGCAGGCGATGCCAAAGCTCTCCTCAAGGCTGCTATTCGCGATCCTAATCCCGTTATTTTCTTGGAGAATGAGCTCCTCTATGGCCAACATTTCGATGATGTGTCGGACGATCCTGAGCATGTGCTGCCTATTGGAAAAGCCATTGTCCGGCGGGAAGGGAAAGATGTCACTTTCACAGCGTTTTCCATCATGGTTGGGAAAGCTCTTCAAGCTGCAGATTTGTTGGCAGAGCAGGGAATAGAGGCGGAAGTTATTGATTTGCGGACGATTCGTCCCCTTGATGTGGAGACAATCGTTCAGTCCGTGAAGAAAACAAACCGCATTGTCTCGATTGAAGAAGGGTGGCCCTTTGCAGGGATTGGTTCTGAAATTGCGGCAGTCATGATGGAGCAGGCTTTTGATTACCTTGATGCACCTGTTGTACGGGTGACAGGAGTTGATGTTCCCATGCCTTATGCTGCAAATTTAGAACACTTGGCGCTGCCGCAAGTTGAGACTATTGTAGAGGCTGCAAAAGCAGCGTGTTATCGGTCATAAAAAATAAAGGACTCATACCTAGAATCTAGAATGACTTGAAAATACGTTTTTTTCTGGATTGCCGCGGCTCCTTCGGAGCCTCGCAATGACGACTAGTTTTGTCATTGCGAGCGGAGCGAAGCAATCCAGATATTTAGATACTTTTGGAAATAAAGAAAAAAGGACCTAAGGATGCCCATTGAGATCTTAATGCCCGCGCTTTCTCCTACCATGACGGAAGGAAACCTCGTCAAATGGCACAAACGGGAGGGAGACGTGGTAAAAGCAGGTGACTTGATCGCTGAAATTGAAACGGATAAAGCAACCATGGAAGTGGAATCTGTGGATGAGGGGCGCATCGGCAAAATTCTTGTTCCAGAAGGAACAGAGCAGGTTAAAGTCAATCAACCCATCGCCATTTTGCTCGAGGAAGGGGAGGATGCAGCAGCTCTGGATAAGGTCAAGACAGAGGTTGCCGATGAGAAAAAATCTGAACCGGTTCAGCCCACTCCTGAAAAAAAGCCAGAACTAAAAGTCGTTCCTCAAACAGCATCTTCTGAGTCTCGTGTGTTTGCGACGCCTTTAGCGCGCCGCATTGCGGAAGACGCCAACCTTAATCTTGTTTCAATCCCAGGCTCTGGTCCCCATGGACGCATCATACGAGCGGATGTGGAGCAAGCCCTTGCAAGCAGTCGCAGCACCCCGGCTTTAAAGCCTTCCTCCCTCCTTTCAGGGTATGAGCCGGCCTATGATGTTCTGCCAACATCAAATATCCGCAAAATCATTGCAAAACGCTTGATCGAAGCAAAGCAAACTATTCCCCATTTTTATCTGACAGTCGAATGTGACATTGATGCGCTTTTAAAAGCGCGTGAAAAGATAAATGCCCAGGCGAATGGAGCCTATAAGCTTTCTGTCAATGATTTTATCATTAAGGCGTGTGGAATGGCCTTAAAACATGTGCCCGAAGCAAATGCTTCTTGGATCGATGATCAGATCTATCAATACAAATCTGCTGATGTAGCTGTCGCTGTTGCCATTGAAGGGGGGCTCATCACCCCTGTGATTCGTGGAGCTGATAAGAAAGGTTTGCTTGAGATTACAAAAGAGATGAAGGATCTTGCTGCGCGCGCAAGGGAAGGAAAACTTAAGCCACAAGAGTTCCAAGGGGGCACCTTCAGCCTCTCAAATCTTGGGATGTATGGGGTTAAAGAATTCGCTGCCATTATCAATCCTCCTCAAGGCTGCATTCTCGCCGTGGGGATGGGTGAAGAACGCCCAGTCGTGCGCAAGGGTCTTTTAACGTCCGCGACCTTGATGAATTGTACCCTGTCCGTTGATCATCGTGTGGTTGATGGGGCCGTAGGGGCTCACTTCTTGAAAGTATTTAAAGAGTTAATTGAAAATCCCGTCATGATGATTTTGTGATATTTGAATTGCAATAATAGAAATTTATCTTATATTAATTTTATTATTAGTTGTTAAGGATAATGTTATGCATAAATTAATATATTCAGCTTTTTTGATTTCTCTCATGATCTCGAGTGCCTCTTTCGCGATGGAGGAAGAGGGTTGGGAAGATTCTTCTCACTCCTATTCTGATCTACGTAAACTTAAAGAAATTCGTATTGAGAAGGCAGCAGAGTTAGACAGAATTCTTGAAGAGTATAGAGAAAAAGGAAGACCTATTGGGCTTGCGGTTGCGTGTGGGTCAGAAGAAATGCCAAAGAAAATTACAGAGATGTTTGGATCAAAAGTTCCCGTTAAAGAGAACTGGATCTCTCTTGATCTTCTTCTTACGGATTCAGATAGCTGCAGAAGGGGCCCTCATATTCGTATGGATGCGACGAATGAACACCATTGGCAGCAAGTTGTTAAATACCTTAAGGGTAAAGAAATTGAAGTTAGCACCGTGGCCTTTACAGCTTTTGGACCAGATATAGATTCTGATCTTTTACGAAAAACAATTATGCCTGTTGTCAAAACAGGGGGATTATTAATCTACCCGGGCTACTTTCCGACAGATTATGGAGATAACCGGTCAGCAGATCGTGTGGAATTTGGAGATCTTATTGTTAATTTTGGGGCACTTCGTTCACAGTACGACCCTCATTATCTAAGTGATTTAAAAAATTATCATGATCCCAAAGGTGCATTCTATCACAAGGAGAAAGAGCTCGAGAAATCCACGAGGGAATGGATTAAAGAGTTTGCAAACAGGGACGAGGGAGAAGCTAGACAAAAATTAAGAGCTAGAGTCTATGTTAACCGTGTGGTGTCCTTTAATCCTGATTACCTTACGCAAGTCCAAAAAGGTAAGTTAATAAGAAAGGATTATTTGTCTCCCTATCCAATTTCGCAGCTTTTTTTAAAAACAGATAAAGATTTTACGCGTGATTATCTTACATATTTTAAAGACTATATGACAGAGATTGGCTTTGATTCTTCTAGCTATAAAACTTATTCAAAGGAAAAAGCTGAAATTTATGGGGTTGAAGAGTATGTTTATCCTGAAGACGGAACTTTTGATTTGGCTCCTTATGATAGACCATCTTTGGTTTTCATTAAACAATAGAGCTTCCCAAAGAAAAGAGCGGGGTTTGGCTCTTTAACCTCAGTCATTATGGATTATCCTAAAGGGATTTTTTTTGAATATTTTTTGAATACCTTTAGGATAATTTTTACCTTTTCTGTATATCGTAGTTGGTGAGTTCTTGATATACAAAAAGGCAATGTAAAGGATGACCTTTAAAACAGAAAAAGTAAATTTTCTGGGAAGCCAAGGTCATCTTTTATCGGCGCGCTTGGACAGCCCTGAGGGCGAGATAAGAGGATATGCTCTTTTTGCCCATTGTTTCACTTGTTCGTCGAATATCTTGGCTGCAAGCCACATATCTGCGGCTCTTACCGAAAAAGGGATTGCTGTTTTCAGGTTTGATTTTACAGGGCTTGGCAGCAGCGAGGGTGAGTTTAGCAATACAAACTTTTCATCAAACGTTGAAGATGTAAAAGCGGCTATTGATTTCTTGCGATCTGAAAATAAAACCCCCCAAATTCTTATCGGCCATAGTTTAGGCGGGGCTGCTATCTTACGTGCGGCCGAAATGGTCCCTGATCTGAAAGCTCTCGTCACTATTAATGCGCCGAGTGATCCGAGCCATTTGCGCAATTTATTAAAGGATTCTCTTGAAGAAATTGAGTCCCAAGGCTATGCGAATGTGGTTTTAGGGGGACGAACATTTCAAATTCAAAAACAATTTATTGATGATCTTGAAAAGCATAAGGATCTATCTTATCTCAAAAATATTAAGGCAGCTCTTTTAATATTTCACTCACCTGAAGACATGATTGTCGATATTGACAATGCAAGGCTTATCTTTACAGCAGCGCACCATCCGAAAAGCTTTATTTCCCTTTATGGAGCCGATCATTTGTTAACGCATGTTGAGGATGCTGATTACGTTGCAGATATTATTAGCAGTTGGGTGAATCGCTATTTGCTTGAGAAAAAAGAAGATTCTTTGGATCAGGAAGATCAAGAGGTTACCGTAACGGAAACTGGGACGGGAAAGTTTACCCAAGTCGTTTATGCTGCAGGGCATACTTTTTTTGCAGATGAACCGCTTAATGTGGGCGGAAATAATAAAGGGCCAGGGCCTTATGATCT
>JAKBAL010000284.1 GCA_021809225.1 Pseudomonadota bacterium
AGCCGTTAAGGGTCGCTTATCTTCTACGCTGTACGCCACATGCTGACACCACTCCAATCTAGCAAAGTCTGAAAGGTAAGCAAGGTTTTGAGTCGGCGAAAAGTGATCTAAAAAATCAGGAAAGGCAGAGCCCCATTTATCTAAAGTTCCCGCCACCGGAAAAAACATTCCCGTTTGTATAAAAGCATAAGCTGCCCCATTTGCGCACTCCTCCCCAATTAACTTCCATGTCAAAGGATAGCTTATAGCCAAAGCCTTTCGTAACGCGAAAGTAATGTTATGGTGGTAAATTTCCAAACGATGTTTGGAAGAGGGCCCCTCCCCTTTTAGATAGCTTGCAAAAGAACTTCTTCCTTGATAGCTCTCTAAAAATTTCTTTTGCAAAGACAGAAGACTAACCATAATCTTTTCTTTCTTGTGAAAGGTAACTTTCCGCTTTTAGCGCTTCTGCTTTCAACGTTGCAAACGCAGGAATGTCCTCATCCCACTCAATAAGCACAGGGGCCCAAATTCCCTGTTGCATAGCTTGTTGGTAAAGCGCCCATACCTCTTCACACACATTTGTGGAATGTGTATCGACAAGAAAAGTAGATCCCTCAGCAAATGTTCGGACGCTATGTCCCGCAAGATGAATTTCCCCCACAAGGTCTGAAGGAATGGCTTGAAGATACGCTCGCGGATCCCATCCATGATTAAAAGCTGAAACATACACATTATTAATATCCAGTAATATTTTTGCTCCTGTTGTGCGACATAGAGTACTCAAGAAATCGGTCTCTGAAAAAATTGAGCATTTATATTCCAAATAGGACGAAGGGTTTTCAATGAGTATTTCCCGTCCTAAATAGGTTTGTGTTTCATCAATATGTTGAGAAAAGAGGCTTAAAGCTTCTCTCGTATAAGGGATCGGCAAAAGATCAGGAAGATAGCGCCCTTGAACCTTAGACCAAGAAAGATGTTCAGAAATCAAAAAAGGAGAAAAACGATCAATCCTTTTTTTGAGTGTGTATAAATGAGCTTTATCAATCCCTTCTCCTGATCCTAAGGAAAGTCCAACCCCATGAAAACTCAGAGGATAGTCCGCACGGATTTTTTCTAAAAGCATAAGGGCAGGACCACCCTCTCCAAAGAAATTTTCGCTATGCACCTCAAACCATCCCACTGCGGGCTTGTTCTCTAGAACATACGCATAATGCGGTTGCCGCAACCCAACACCTACTCGTCTTTTTGTCTTTAACAAGTCTAGTGTCACTGAGATAAACTCTAAAAAAGGTTGTCTTATCTATTGATTATACGATAAATACAGTTTTTAATCTAGTGTTTGCACAGCCCCACAACAACCCAAACAATGCGGTAAAAGCGTGAGGTAAGCAGGAACCAACCCCAACTTATTTATTGCAATTTAATTAAAATTTACCGGATTTTTTCTAAAAAAAATAGAGTTGGAGCAAACCAACCCTATTCAAAAATTTTAATTATATTATATTATATTATATTATATTATATTATAATAAAAAATAAGCTTACAACTTACTACTTTCCAGCACTACCATGCGATGGTTTTTCACCAGCAACTTTCCCCTCTGGTTCATTTTTAGCGCTAGAAAGACTTTGTTGATCAACAGCAAAACCTTTTGTTGTAGCAACATCTCCTTTATTAAGAGCCGCATCTGATGGTGCAGCATAGCCTTTTGTTGTGGCAACATCTTTTTCACCAGCATAAGCTCCTTCAAAAGTGACAAGGCTAAAAACAGCAGCAGCTGCAGCAGTGAATATTAATTTACTCATTTGGTTTTTCTCCTTTTTCATTTTATTGATAACCTCTACAACAGAGGACCTGACGCATTCTTACTTATTTTAATTAAAATATGGTAAAAAAATAAACTTTATTCTCTTTAAAATTAGGCAATTTACCACCATATAATACGTTGATGTCAGCGGCCTATCGATTTATGGTGTAATCATGGTTGAATCTTTTTTACATCCTGAAAACACACAAAAGCCCCAAGAGCATATCGCAGCTCTAGATTTAGGGACAAATTCTTGTCGCTTACTAATTGCCGCGCTCTCTCCTGAAGGCTACCAGGTTGTTGATTCTTTTGTGAGAGTCATTCGCCTAGGAGATGAATTAGCCACAAAAGGGCATATTTCAAAAGAAGCGACACGAAGAGCTGTTAACGCCCTTACAATATGTGCTGAAAAAATAAAAACTTATCCCCTTAAGCGCAGCCGATATATTGCTACCGCTGCCTGTCGAGATGCCTCAAATCGTGACGTATTTTTAAAAGAAATTCAGACAAACACAGGCCTTGAGCTTGAAGTCATTTCCACAGCTGAAGAAGCGCGCCTTGCCATTATGGGGTGCGCTGATCTCTTTGATTCCAGTACTCGCTACGCCATTACTTTTGATATTGGAGGAGGTAGCACGGAAGTCATGTGGCTCGAAATCCTTCCTCACAAACTTCCTGAAATTATTGCATGGACATCTCTACCCTTAGGTGTTGTCACCGTTGGTGAAACCTTACGACATGAGCCAAATCCTACTCTTTTTCTTAATAAAATCCGGAAAGCTGTCGCTAAGGAAATAAAATCTTTTAGTGACAAAGCTTATATTTATCCCCAGCTTAGAAAAAAGAACGTTCAGCTCATTGGAACGAGAGGAACAGTCACAACCTTAGCCTCGCTTTATATGAATTTAGATCGATACGACCACACGAAAGTACATGGACTACAATTGACGCCAGAAATGATTAAGAAAACAATAGCAAACCTTTATAGCATGACTCCTGAAGATCGTTTGCTGCACCCTGCTATTGGCCCGATGAGGACCGAGTTAGTGATGGGAGGAATGGCCATATTTGAAGGTATTTACGGTGTGTTTCCCATTAACCCTCTTCATGTCGCTGATCGAGGAGTTCGTGAAGGAATTCTTTTAGACTTGATCCAGTCATGACTCAAAAAAAAACTGCAGGACGTCCTTTAACTGTCCGTTTAAAAACCGCACGAGGTCGAAAGATTTCTTCTCAACTATGGTTAACACGCCAGCTAAACGACCCTTATGTCCAAAAAGCCAAAGAAGCAGGATATCGTTCCCGCGCCTCTTTTAAACTTATTGAAATTGATCAAAAATTCAAAATCTTAAAGACAAGTGCTCACGTTGTTGACCTGGGGTCTGCTCCTGGGGGATGGATTCAAGTCGCTCTTGAACGTGTAGGACCTAAGGGTCATATCATTGGTATTGATTTAAACTCTATGGATCCCATTACAGGGGCCCACTTAATTTGTGGAGATTTTTGTGATCCCCTCATCCTCGAGAATTTAAAAGCGATCCTCAAAGGCCCTGTTCATGTTGTCTTAAGTGATATGGCTGCTCCTAGCACCGGTCATACTCAAACAGATCACATACGAATTATGTCTTTGGCTGAAGAAGCTTTTATTTTTGCTCAAGAAGTCCTACACTCAGGAGGTACTTTTGTTGTAAAAGTGTTACGCGGTGGCACCGAAAAAGAACTTTTAGTCCTTTTGAAGAAGCATTTCGAAAAAGTGATTCACTTCAAACCTTCGGCTAGCCGAGCTGATTCAGCAGAAATGTATGTTGTTGCTATAGGATTTCGCCCATGAAAGAGTCGGCCCGACTAACAAGTACGATTGAAATTTTAACTCTCCACGAGAGTCATAAAAAACCTTTAGATCAAGTGTGTCATGGATATTTTAAAATTCGCCGCTATATCGGAGCGAAGGATCGTCAAGCTATTGCGGCTTATGTCTATGGTATCATCCGCCATCGTGCATCTTGCGATTGGTGGGCGCTTGAAAGGGGACTTTCTCCCCTTTTGATGCATACGCTTAAT
>JAKBAL010000285.1 GCA_021809225.1 Pseudomonadota bacterium
GAATCTCTCTTGGAACAGAAACAACCTGCCCTGTACTATCGACAAGGGCTTGCGCTTTTTGAATATCAGCAAAAGTCAATGAGGTCATCAAAGATTCCTTTTAGACCTTCTATTTTACCAAATTTCTTAAAAAGGCACAATCTTTCCCGTAGTCCTTCGTTTGTTGGAAAAATATGCTTGAAAGATTTTTTTATTTATGTAGATAATTAGCTTATAAAAATAATAATAATAGGACTTATGAGCCAGCAACGACTTTTTCAGACCCCCATTCCTAATAAATCCGTAGATATACTTAAGGTTTACACTAACCTTTTCTCTTTCTTTTTTACGCTCCAGGCTTTCCTTGTTTCTAGTTTTGCTAATGGCCTAAAAATGCGCCCTATGAGCAAAAAAAAGCGGAAGAAAATGTATGCTCGCTTTACGATTCTAATAACCCTCGGAGGGGCCATGCTGCTTTGTCTAAATTTAGGAGCACTTGTCTCACAAAGAAACCAGTCCTCTCTCCTCATGAATGTTCTCTCAACAAGTTCGTCAAATGAGAATCCCCAATCTTTAAAAGACGTTAGCTTCTTTGAAAAAATATTTAATAATGATCATATCGGAGCCCTTCCTTATCATTGGTTTAATTAAGAGAATTATGAATATTGTTCCCCTAAGCTCTATCTTATTCTTACCACAACTAAAAATAAAATTGAGTAAACTTGATAGCCCCTCTTTTTAAGCACTTTTTTTCATATTTTCTGTTGAAGCGTCTATCCAAAATTCTAGTGGAGTCAGAAGAAATGTATCAACGGGAATGCCTTCTTCTCCTACTAAAAGATTTTGTTGTGGATGATATAGTTGGCAAAATGCTTCAACCCCGCGAGAACTTATTCCTTTTTCAGTTCCTTTGATCATAAGTGTTAGAACTTTTTCTCCTTTGCGAATAACAAAATCTATCTCCTTACTACCCTCTTTCCAATAAAAAATTTCTATTTTAGTGCCTAGCGCTGAATTTATTAAATGTGATCCTATGGTATGCTTCACAAGATTGTTCCATGTTTCTTGATCTTTTCGTGTGCTTTCGAAAGAAAGATGGTTCTGGGCAGTAATTAATGCCGTATTAAAGACTTGCAGTTTGGGACTAGAGGCCTTTTGCACTAATTTGTCTCTGGAGAATTTTTGTAAGCCTTCTACCAAACCAGCCTCTGCAAGCAACTTAAGGTAATGAGCTAATGTAGAGGCATTTCCTGCATCTTGAAGTTGCCCTAACATTTTCTGATAAGAAAGAATATGTCCTGTAAAATGGCACCCTAACTCAAAAACACACCTTAGAAGAGCTGGCTTATGAACACGGGTCATTAGCATAACATCTCTGGAAATACTCGTTTCGATGATCGAATCAATAATATAACGTGACCATCTTTCCTCATCTTCAATTAATAAAGCTGCCCCAGGATACCCTCCAAAAAAGAGATATTGTTCAAGCGTGAAATTAAAAGCTTCACGGCATTCTTGGAAAGACCAATGGGGAATGGGAATGACTTCAAACCTGCCCGCTAAACTTTCCCCTAATCCTGTTTGGATAAGAAGGGTAGCCGATCCTAGTAGCATGACTTTTAAATTCAAATTGCAAGAAGTGTCTTCATCCCAGAGCTTTTTTACAGTATCGGACCAGTGAGGAATCTTTTGAATCTCATCTAAAATCAGCAGAGCTCCTAGAGTATTATTGGACTGGAGAACGAGTTGACGCCCAATCTTCCATTGTTGTTCGATCCATGCGGCATCATGTAAAGAGCGGCCATCCGCCGTAGCATAATAAGACGGAAAAGAAAGAGATTGTTTTACCTGATGAGCAAGTGTTGATTTTCCAACCTGTCGGGGGCCCGCTAAAACTTGCATGAAAGATCTTGGACCTTCTATCCTTTTCATAACCTTATGATAAAATGGGCGTTTAAACATACTCTCTCCCTGTTCTTTAATTACTATTAATGAACAAATTTGTTCATTATATCAAACAAATTTTATTAAATTGCTTTCCTATTCAGACAAGGCTTAGGAAAAGCATGCAACGCTAATCTAAAAGCTAGTGAACTCTTATGAATATCAAAAAACTTTTAACTGAATTCAAGTGGGTGACTATGCACGTATAAAATTTGACATTGTCAAAACTCACTACTACACATATCTGCTAAGTGAGATTATTAAATTAAAGGCAGTATCTTATTATGAAGAATCATTTTTTCTTGTTTTTTCTTCTTTCCAGCACTTCCGCTATGGCCGCAGATCATGAGGAGGATCTATCTTCAAGAGAGAGGCTAGGGATAACTCTTCAGGTTCACACCTTAAATGCTCAGGCTTCCCATGAAAAAATATTACCTATCATTTCCCCTCGGCTAAGTGATGGTAAAGATACGGATTTTAGTTCGACCTCGACAAGCTCATCGACACCTTCTCAAGAAATCCCCTCTATAAGTTCACTATCTAAAGGAGAAGACAAACATTCAAAAAGAGGAGTAGAAAAAAAACCCGATAGCATAAAGCGAAAGAGAACTGGTAAGAGCTCTACAGAAAATTCTAAAAGCCCCCCAACAGACGTTTCATCTTCTCTAAGCTTCCCTATATCATCAAGTGCTTCAAGCTTTCCAGCAGCATCGTTCTCTGAGTCATTGAAACAACCTTCTACAATAGAAGAAGAATGTGAACTCACTCGGATGCACCGAAGGAAGGAAAGGATAAAAACTCCTAAAGGCGTCTTTCCGCCAGTTAAGGAGGATATATCTGGTGACGATAAAGCCTCATCCTCTATGCTTCACAGCTCTTTTACGTCCTCGAGTACATCAAGTAGCTCAATTACTCCCATGTATGCAACAACACCGCAGGAAGATTTTGAGCTTTTAAAAAGGAATGCAAAGCATGGAAATGCGGAAGCGCAATATATACTTGCAAGAAAGCATATGAAGGGCGAAGTTTCCGGTAAAGAATCATTAGATGAAGCAGTGCAATGGTTTTCGAGGAGTGCAGAACAAGGATATGCGAAAGCAGAATACGCGCTAGGATGGATGTATCAAATGGGTTTTCCTTACGATCAAAGGGACTATCTAAAAGCTTATACATGGTTTCTGAAGGCCGCAAGAAAACAATACGTACCAGCGTTATATTCATTAGGAGTTCTGTATCATTCCAAGAGCAACAAATCTTTCGAGAAGGATGTTACAGACGAATATTGTTACACAACAGCTTTTAGATTCTATAAAGCGGCTGCACAAAAAGGATATACGAAAGCAGAAAAAATGTTAGAGAGGTTGAAGGAGAAGTTCCCGAAGGTAGAGGAGAAGTAAAAATAGGTGTAGTCCTCATTATGTTTTTCAGTCTCTTCCGACGACCCTAATCGTATGCTTTTAGCTCTTCTAAAGGCCATCGGGGACGGGGTGCAAAAGCTAAATCTCCAACCAGACCTTTTTTGAGCCGTTCAACTCCTGCCCAGGCAACCATGGCCCCATTGTCTGTACATAAATCCACAGGTGGAGTAACGAGAGAAAGGCCTCTTGCTTGAGCACACTCTCCAAGACATTGTCGAAAATAATGATTGGCAGCTACCCCTCCGGCTAAAACAAGATTATTGATTTTAGGCTTTTTTTCAAGACTCATCGTGATAGCGTGTTCGCATCTATCTACTAAAATCTCGCCAATCGTCTTTTGCAAAGAAGCACAAAAATCTTTTTGAAAAGAAGATGAAAGGGAACCTTGTTCTAAAATGATCTTCCGCGCAGCTGTTTTAAGACCAGAAAATGAAAAGAAACATCCATCTTGTCCTTTTAGAGGTTTTGGAAGGAGAAAAGCTTTTGGATTACCATCTTTAGCCA
>JAKBAL010000286.1 GCA_021809225.1 Pseudomonadota bacterium
TTATTTGCGTTAAGATTGACACGCAAAATCTTGTCGGAAAAACCACAAAACAAAACTATTCACAGTATATCAACTCCGTTTCTTATTCGTCGGAGTTTTCCTCATCAGATTCTTTGGATTCTTTTTCCTTTGTACGCGCAAAGCTTCACGGAAAAACCTTAATTGATACGGATTTTAAAAATATCATGAATGATATGGTCGAAGGTCGGTACTCGGATATTCAGCTTGCTGCCTTTATTACAGCTTGTGTTGATCTTGACACAGAAGAGACAATTTCCCTCACAAAGGCCATGAGCGAATCCGGGCGTCAGCTAAAGTGGGCTCAGTATCCCATAGTGGATAAGCACTGTGTAGGAGGAGTTCCGGGAAATCGTACCACCATGATTCTTGTCCCCATTCTTGCAAGCTTTGGGCTTACGATTCCAAAGACATCCTCCCGAGCGATTACGTCTCCTTCTGGAACTGCTGATACCATGGAGGTCATAGCCCCCGTCGATCTAACGATTGACGAAATGCGACGCGTTGTTGAACAAGAAGGCGGATGTATTACATGGGGAGGATCGGTGGATTTAAGCCCCGCCGATGATGTGCTCGTTCAAGTGGAGCGCGCTCTTGACCTTGACAGCCAAAGCCAGCTTATCGCGTCCGTTTTATCAAAAAAGCTTGCAGCAGGATCAACTCATGTCCTTATTGATATCCCCATTGGGCCAACTGCTAAAGTCCGTTACCAAAATGAAGCTCAAGTTTTGAAGACTCTTTTTATGGAGGTCGGAAAAGCCATTGGACTCAATATTCAAATCGTTGAAACCGATGGAACACAGCCTATTGGAAGGGGAATAGGCCCCGTTCTTGAAGCTCGGGACGTTCTTTCCGTTCTGAGGAATGAGAAAAATGCTCCCCAAGATTTGCGAGACCATGCCCTTTTTCTCACAGGACAAATTTTAGAGTCTTGCGGAGGAGTCCCCCTGGGAAAAGGAAGGCTTGAAGCTCAAAAAATTTTAGAAGATGGGAGAGCCTTAAAAAAATTTGAGGCTATTTGCAAAGCTCAAGGAGGGTTTCAAGAACCAATATTAGCTCCCTATAAACATGTCATTACGTCAAACCAGCAAGGCGTCATTCTCACCATCAACAACCGACTTCTTTCCCGCATTGCAAAACTTGCGGGAGCTCCCGACTCCCCTGCCGCAGGTATTGATCTTCACGTTTCTTTAAAAACAATTGTTGAAAAAGGACAACCCTTGTTTACCATTTATGCTGAATCTCCCGGTGAGCTAAACTATGCTCTTCACTATTTTCATTCTCACCAACAAGTTATCCTTATGGGAGATGCATCCTAATGAACTTATGCAAAAAAGACTGGATTGCTTCGGGCTCTCGCCCTCTCAACGAACTTGATGCTAATACGTTGATTTTATTAGATTCACATACCCGTGTCATCCTTGGCAAGAAAAGGTTGATTTTTCGAAGAAAAAGCTTACCTTTTCTTGCCAAGAATGACACCATCGGAGTGAGTAACAAAAGTTCATTAATTTCTTCTCCACCCACAGGGTGGTGGGTTGCTCGCAAAGACGACCGAGGGAGCCGTCATTGCGAGTCTCTGGAAGAGACGAAGCAATCCAGAAACGAAGTTCATTACTTACTTCTCCACCAAGAAGGTGGTTGGATGCTCTCTCTATGACCCCCCTTGTTTTTGACTTTCCTACGTCTTCCCCTCTCGGTAAAAATGTAAGGGAAAAAATTGGTGGGGATGAGGGCAAGGTTAGTGTTCAACCCTTCCCCGATGGAGAATCTCTTCTTCGTGTTGAAAGTCCTGTTGAGGGACGAGAGGTCATTATTAACGCCACCCTCTTCCATCCCAATGACTGGTTCCTGAATCTTCTCTTCCTTGCTGACGCTCTAAAGGCTCAGGGAGCCAAAAGGGTGGGACTGCTTGCTCCTTATCTTTCTTATATGCGCCAAGATAAGGTCTTTCACCCCGGTGAAGCCCTCACATCAAAAACGTTTGCAAGTCTGCTTTCAACTTATTTTGATTATCTTATAACAGTAGATCCCCATCTTCACCGCTATCATAGCCTTGCAGAAATCTATTCCATCCCTACAACGGTCGTGCATGCGGCTCCCCTCATTTCGAGGTGGATTCAGGAACACGTTAAAAATCCTTTTTTAATCGGACCGGATAGTGAAAGCGTCCAGTGGGTTGCAGAAGTTGCTGGCACATCTCCTTTCATTGTTCTTAATAAGGTTCGTTTTAAAGATGGCCATGTGGAAATCACTTGGCCCCCTATGGGAGATATAGATGGAAAAATGCCCGTCTTTGTTGATGATATAATTTCTTCTGGAGGAACAATGATTCAGGCTGTTGAACAATTGAAAAGTTTTACAGATACACCTCCCATTTGTGTGACCATTCACCCCATTTTCGCAAAGGACTCTTATCAAAAATTACAAGAATCTGGGGTCCAAAATATTGTTAGCTGTAACTCCATTCCTCATCCCTCAAACCAGATTGATCTCACACCTCTTTTTGCTTCTGCTATCAAGCTCTTATAACCTTTTGATCTTTAAGCATTGACAAATGTCAGCTTCGTACCCATATTGCTTTTGTATCCTCAATCGATACTATTGAAGTTAATTTATGAGATTTATATAATGTCAAAATATGACAAAAAAAATATTCTGATTTCTCTACGAAGTGGACTTCTCCTCCTCCGCTAAGGCGGAGCACATCTTATTTTTCACACAATTTATTATAGCCATTCTAAAAACAAACCCTTAAAGGTTTTTGAATGTCGTTAGCGCTAACATATTAGATTTAAATGATGAGGAAAATAATGTCACCTTCACGTTCAATAGCATGGATTGTCTGGATAATTGCGTCCATGTTTTATGCCTATCAATATATTTTAAGAGTCATGCCAAGTATAATGCTCGAAGATATCATGCAGCAATTTAATATTGATGCGGCTGTTTTTGGTCAATATTCAGGAATTTATTATATTGGTTACTCCCTTATGCATTTACCTATTGGTATTATGCTTGATCGTTATGGCCCAAGACCAGTGATGACTTCTTGTATTTTACTAACCGTTATAGGTCTCTTACCTATCATTTTTGCGGAATATTGGGTTTACCCTATCATCGGAAGAGCCCTCATTGGTATAGGTTCATCTGCAGCCATACTTGGAACTTTTAAAGTCATTCGCATGTCTTTTAGTGAAGAGCGTTTCACACGAATGCTAAGCCTGTCCGTAACGATTGGACTGATAGGGGCAATTTATGGGGGAGGTCCTGTGAGTTATATGTGTGATACCTTAGGATACAAAATGGTCGTACAAATTTTTGTGGGTCTTGGCATAGCACTCGCCGCATTGACTTATTTCATCGTGCCAAATATGGCACCAAGTCCGCAAAGAAGTATTACTTCTGATTTAAAAGAAGTTTTTACGAATGGTAAGGTAATTGCTTTATGCATTTCTGCAGGGATGATGGTTGGCCCCTTAGAGGGGTTTGCAGATGTATGGGGGGCAGAGTTTTTAAAGCGAGTTTATGGCTATGATGCAGGGATGGCGAGCTATATTCCTTCCATGATATTTATTGGAATGTGCTTTGGGGCTCCCGTTTTAAGTCTTATTGCAGAAAAAACAGGAAATTACTTGGGTTCTATTATAGGCGCAGGTGTTATCATGGCCATTAGTTTCATCGCTTTAGTCTTAGGCTATTTTACAGAGAATAGCATGATCGTAAGTTTCCTTATTGTTGGCATATGTTGTGCTTATCAGATTCTTGCGATTTACAAAGCATCTACCTATGTTCCTGAACATGTTTGCAGCTGCGGTTG
>JAKBAL010000287.1 GCA_021809225.1 Pseudomonadota bacterium
TTTTTTACTTATATTAATCTAAGTTAACAAAGATAAAAATGTCAACAAACATATAATGATAGAATGAATCTATTTTGATAATTTATTATACAAAAATTTACGTGATCAGAAAATTTTTGATCAAAACATAACTTCACTGAAAATATGACCTAAAATACTTTTCTAGCAGGAAATACTAAATAAACACCCTTATCTTTAAGGCATAAAGCCACCCACCTGTGCAGTCCAAAGTGTTTTGTATAAACCGTCTTGAAGCAATAGTTGTTCATGGGTTCCATCTGCAACAATCTTTCCTTTGTCAAAAACAAGAATACGATCCATACGCAATAACGTTGAAAGGCGATGGGCAATAACAATTGTCGTCTTCCCTTGCATCAGAGTCCACAAAGAGTCTTGAATGTAATTTTCTGTTATAGAATCCAACTGAGAAGTGGCTTCATCGAGAATAAGCAAAGGAGCATTTTTAAGGATAGCGCGTGCAATAGCAATCCGCTGACGTTGACCTCCTGAGATCTTTACCCCTCTCTCCCCCACAAGGGAATCATATCCTTCATTTAAATGTGTGATAAACGCGTGCGCATGAGCCTTTTTAGAAGCTTCAACAACCTCCTCATCTGTGGCTTCCCATCGACCATAACGAATATTTTCCATCAGCGTTCGATGAAATAGCGAAGGATCTTGTGGAATCATGCCAATATTTGCCCGCAAAGAATCTTGCGTTACATCGCGAATATCCTGACCATCAATCAGAATGCGCCCTGCCGTAACATCGAAAAGCCTAAGAATAAGATTTACAAAAGTTGATTTGCCGCTACCCGAGTAGCCAACCAGTCCTACTTTTTGACCGGGAGTGAGCGTAACTGATTTATTTTGAAAAAGAGCTTCAGCTCCCTTATAGTGAAATCGAACTCTTTCAAAAACAACTTTACTCTTGTCAACAACAAGTCCCTTTGCTTGTAGCTTGTCTTGAATTTCTGGAATGACAAGAATTGTGCGTAAAGCCTGAGCAATCTTACCAAACAATTTAGAAAATTGAGAAAATTCTCGTGTAAGCTGCCAGAGAAACTCTACAATGGCGATATTAATCGTTAAAACAAGGGCAAAATCACCAATTGTAATCCATCCTTCGTGTCGTCCCTTAATTAAAAAATACAGATTCATCCCTTGAATGATGACAAACGAATACCCATAGAAAATCCAAATCCAAAAATAAAGCCACTGCAACTTTTGTTCAGCTTTAATAGCTTTTTGAAAGGTTTGTTGAAGCCCTTTTTTTTCTTGCGTACTTCTAGAAAATAACCGTACAGATAAGATATTAGAAAATACATCTACCATCTTTCCCGTAATGCTGGATCCCCACTCTGACCATATATCGGAAAAGTGGGATAGTTTTTTAGAGAAAGCAAGAGATCCTCCAATAAATAAGGTTGTCCAAATCAGCACCGCCAGAGCAAATAGGCTATCCACTTGCCAGAGTGTTAAAATAGCAATGACAATCGCCAAGGCATTGCTCAAGAAACGATCGGTAATGATTTGAATAATATCCGGAATACTGCTTGTTAAGTCATTAATTTTATTCGCAAGACTTCCTGAAAACTGATTTTGATAATAATGATGACTTTGTCTCAACAAAATTTCAAAACATCTTGTGGCTATTTTTTCGCGTAGTTTTGGAATCATTTGTATTTCAACAAAATAGCCATAAAGCCTATTCACCGTAGACGCCAAAAAAGACAAAAACAGATAGACGGTCGCTGGAAAGGCTAAATAGCTAAAAATATCTTGAGACGATCCTTCCACGGTACGATTTAAGATAATTTTCAGGATATAGGGTCTTAGCGATAAATCTAAGGCCCAGACAAAGGCAACAACAACCATAATTGTTATTGCAATCGGAAAGGGTCTTATTATTTTCCAAATAAATACAGCAACTTGTTTGACTGAAAGATCATTCGGCATTCGTTATTTTCTCCAAAATCCCATCGTGAAGACTATCCTAACGTTAACGTGATAATTTACTGTTATTTTTGCCAGTATTTTGACACATTGATGATATGACGTCACAGATCATTCATAATTTGGGCCATAACCTAGAGTTTTTAAGAAAAAATCGCGGACTCACCCAGAACCAACTCGCCCAAGTTTCTGGAATTCCACGATCGACTCTCTCATATATAGAATCAGGTCAAGGTAACCCTTCCTTAAAAGTTCTCATGAAGATTGCCACCGTCCTCGGCATCACCCTGGAAGAGCTTCTGGCGGCTCCCCGGCCTTCTTGCTTACTTATTAAAGAAAATCAGTTAAAACACCAACGCAGATCTCAAGGTCAAGCCATAAAAGTCAGTCTTTTACCTGATTCTATCCCTGGGTTACAATTTGAACGCATTACCCTGAAGCCAAAGGGGTTTATGCTTGGAACACCTCATTCTAAAGGAACGAAGGAATATTTCACCTGCACCCAAGGGTGTATCTCCATTTTTGTGGAGGGAGAGGACTATACTCTAAATAAAGGAGACGTGCTTGCCTTTCCTGGAGACTGCAAGCATTCATATCATAATCTAGATAGCAGCGAAAGCCAAGGGATAAGCATAGTAGTTCTTCAAACGGGTTAAGTCAACCCTATTAAATTTCTACAACTCCTTAGAAAAATAATTGAGAGAAAGTTTAAAAAAGACTACGTCTTTTTCTTACTAATCCCCCTTCTCTAAAAGAGGACTCATTAAAGAAGCTTTCTCTATCCTCCCAAAGCCACAAGATCTTCTAAAATTTTGCGAGTGCCGAGGAGGCGACTTTGGGGAGTTTCCAAGGACCTTATATACACAATTTTTTGATCTGGTCGAATTTTAGCCGTGCCTCTTTGCTGAGCAATATGATCAATTAATAAACCGGGGTTTTTAGGAGTGTTTTGATAAAACCCGATCAAAACACCTTTTGGGCCTACCTCAACCTTATCAACATTCGCTTGGCGAGATAAAGATTTGAGGTAGATAATTTCTAAAAGGTTTTGGGCTTCAAAAGGAAGAGGACCAAACCGATCAATAAGTTCAATCGCAAACTGATCAATCTCTTCCCGTGTCTTAAGATCGGACAAGCGCTTATAAAGATTTAAACGAAGACCCAGATCAGCAACATAATTTTCTGGAATGAGAAGGGAAAGCCCCAAGTTGATTTGCGGGATCCACTCTGAGGACACATAGGGCTCCCCCATCCCTTCGCTTTTAAGAGATGCCATCGTTTCTTCCAACATGTGCTGATAAAGTTCAACACCAACTTCACGAATATGGCCTGATTGTTCTTCCCCAATAAGATTACCCGCACCACGAATATCCATGTCGTGACTTGCAAGGGTAAAGCCCGCCCCAAGGGTATCGAGAGATTGAATCACTTCAAGACGTTTTTGAGCAAGGGGAGATAAAATCTGCCCAGCAGGATAGGTAAGATAGGCATATCCTCTGACTTTTGCTCGGCCTATCCTCCCCCTTAGTTGATAGAGCTGCGCAAGACCAAACAAATCGGCGCGATGAATTAGGATCGTATTTGCCCTTGGAATATCGATACCTGATTCTATGATATTCGTACTTAACAAAACATCAAAAGCACCATCATAGAAATCTGACATCACGTTCTCAAGAATCGTTGGCGTCATTTGTCCGTGAGCAACAGCAAATTTTACTTCCGGAACAAATTGACGAAGGCGTTCTGCAACCTTATCAAGATCTGCAATCCGAGGACAAACGTAAAAAGTTTGTCCTCCTCTGAATTGTTCACGTAAAATAGCCTCTCGCATCACCATCCCATCAAAGGGCAAAACGAATGTTCGTACAGCCATTCGATCA
>JAKBAL010000288.1 GCA_021809225.1 Pseudomonadota bacterium
TTTAGTCAATATGAATAGTATTGACTATTTTTACTGACGATAACCATTCACACTATGAAATACTCTTTTTATTTAGCTTACCCTAACGCGGAGAAATCTCCGGTAATGTTAGCTATTCGTGATAAACCAAAAAGAAGCGCGATCTCAGTATGAGTGACCGCTCCGGTAAAGAATTGGGATAACCAGATAACACGATGTTCCCGATGCACGGATTGGAAGTTGATTAACGAATCAATCAACAAAGCCGAGAATGCTATCAAGAGAGCATTTGCTTTTGCTGTCAATACGGATATGACTATAAACGAGGTAGCAAACATTTACAGAAAACTAATGGGAATAGAGGAGAAGAGTGAGAGCGAACTAAAGGAGAAGAGTTTTATGAGTTTCTTCCAGATGTGGTCGCAGACCTCGTTTGCGAACCATAAAGCCTCCCGCCAAACACTATATCATTTCCGCACCTTCCAAAGGTTCATAGGAAAGGCAGATGTTAAGTTTGAGGATGTGGATTATAATCTCTACTTGAAATACCTGGACTATCTTGACAACGAGGGTTACAAGCCAAATATGCAAGGCACTTTTATCCGCTCCCTAAAGGCCGCGATGAACGAAGCATATAAGAGAGGTCTGCACGATAACCTTGCCTACTCCCGTTTTGTCAAACCGGTAGAAAAAGTGACTACAGTCTACCTTACTATGGAGGAACTTGACCGCTTATACAAGGCCGAACTATCCGGATCAATGGAAGAGGCGAGGGATTTGTTTTTGCTTGGATGCTATACCGGACTGAGGTTTTCCGATTGTAGCAGACTGACCAGGGAAGAGGCAGATAAGGACATCATCACGAAAGTTCAGCAGAAAACAAAGGAGGAGGTAAACATCCCCGTACATCCCCGAGTTAGGGAGATACTTAAAAAATGGAATGGAGCACCCGAACTGTCCGTGCAGAAATTGAACACTATGATTAAGGCCATCTGTGCATCCGTCAAGATAGACGAAACCATAGAGGTGAAAGAGGGTAGAGGTATAGTCTATAAGAAGAAGTGGGAGATGGTCAGCTCTCATACGGCAAGGCGAACCGCTGCAACAAACCTTCTGCTCTCCGGAGCCACGATCTATGAGGTGAGCCGTTTCTTGGGCCATACTAATGTATCCCAAACGCAGACCTATCTGCGAATTACTTCCAAGGAGAATGCTCGAACCTTGGCTAACAATCCATTTTTCAAGGCATAAAAAAAGGAGGGTTATTCGCCCTCCTTTGATTTTATTCTACCAGCTTCTTTAAGCACGATCTCCAACTCCTCCATTATAGGAGAAAAGAGACCGCTCACATTGTCATCAAAAATAATCGCATCCCTTTTTGCGTCCTTTTTCAACGCAATAAAAAGGTGTTCGCAAAACCTTGCATATTCGTCTATCGAATACTGCATCCGAGCTACTGTCTGTGCGATGTTTTCATTTCCATCGCGGTTTTTAGGCCTTTTCCCGAATAATCTGGATAAAGCATTCACTATTGCTCTTCTATTTTCCATAACGATTGGTTTTATAGGTATATTTAGGTTTCTTGCCAAACAATCGAGCTAATGCCTTTTTGCTAACTTTTATGTTTGATTTAACAATAATTTGATTGACAAAATGTTTACACCGCCCTAAATTTATCTTCACTTTAGGAGGATTTGCGCACTTGCCAATCTTCACAAACCGTTCCTCCATATAAGCATATACTATTGCATTCCCATTTTCCATAGCGAACTATTTAGCTCTCATAATTCCATCCCCATTGCCGTCTATAGTGCCGGCAGCTTTACGGGCGGTGAGTTTCTCTATATTAATGTTACCAATATCGTTCAGTTTCCATCCCATAACCTCACAAAGTCCCGCACACCCCCATAAAATATCGCCTAACTCTTTCTTTACAAGGTCTTCAAACTCATCTATAAACTCTACCTTTCTGTTTAGATATTCAAGTTTGTTATTATCAAACTGAATATTTCCTTTGCGTATTGCCTTAGAATATTTTCCTTGCAATTCACCCATCTCTTCTCCAAGCATAAATAGCATATAGAGAGGATTTCTACTTGTTTCCATGCAAGTAGCCATAGCAAGTCTCTGATATTCATTAAGACTGAGTTCTTTCTTCTCCATTACTGTACCTCCTTCCAAGCTGTTGAACCAACCGCACGTTTGGTCTCCTTTCCTTTCTCATCCAAGACAATCAAGGTAGGCAAACTGCGAACCTTGTATTTATCAGCAAAAAATGCCCCATCATCCTCGTCTATATCCAGGAACTCTATTTCATAACCTTTTTCAGGTGCCTCTTTTTCAACTACCGGCTTTAACGCTCTGCAAGCGGGGCAGAAGCTGCCCTCAAAGTAAAGTAACTTTTTCATTTTCTAATTGTTTAATATAGGTTCTTCGTAAATATCTATTTTCATGATCTCTCTCACAGCATCCTCCAACCTCTCTCCCTCATCTCCCCACTCAATAAACTCCTCATCAGTAAACCCTTCATAGGTCTTTTTTAGCAAGGATTTAATATTGCGGAACTTCTTGGCAATCCAACCCCACTCACTCTTTATCTTATGTCCCATGATATTTTTCTTATTCAACAACTTTTCAGCCTCCTGGTTGAAGTTATCCGCCATTTCCATCAGCTGTTCGCACGCACAAATCAACTTGGCCATTTTCTGCCATTCAGCCCTGTCTAATTTTATCTCTATCTTTTTTTGCTGAATCTCCGCATTCTTAACAGTTGCCATAATTTTTGCTCCGGCTTTGAAAGCCTTCTCAACATCTCCACTTGTATATATTGAGCCATTACATTTGTTCTCAATATATGCCTGAGCCGCCTCTTCTGCTTCCTTATGTTTCTCAGGAGAGACAAAACAAGCTCCCGCAATTAAAGCATGGGCGAGGTCACTAACCACATAGTAGGGTAAATCATTTGCTTTCAAGTACAACCCGCAAGCTGTAGCAATCTTACTATCTGTAATCTCTTCTAGAATATCACTCTTTCTTCTCATTTGTCTCTTTAGTTGTCAGGTTAATTATCAAAGCGAATAAGCTAAACACGAAGGTTATTATTGCAGCTACTCCTGCGAACATTGCAAGCAGTAGCAATATGGTTAATATCGCTGTTATCATGTTATCATTGATATATCCAGTCTTCCAGCCAAAACTGTTTATTTTTACTTTCTCGTTGTTTCTGCATCTCATATTGACATGTAGTACAGAAAGAATGTCTGTTGAATTTAGCTCCAATGGCGAACTTATCTAAAGGTCTTTCTTTTCCACATTTAGAGCAGACTTTAGTCTCTTGGTTGTCCATTATCAATCCTCCTATATTCGTTAAGGCACTCTCTATACGAATCTGTATATATGTAACCGCAACATTTATTGAGTCGGGGATTATCATCCTGTTCCGGACAGAAATGCCTATACACACATTCCGGTACACATTTCTCAGCAAGAATAGGATCTATCTCTCTTAGGAACTCAATGACTAATTTCCAGGCTTCTCTCGTTTCTCTACTTGCACAACCGCACAACCTCCTTCTTGAGATGTTTATAAACGCTTGTGCATTGCAGGCCATATCCATATCATTAAGCAAGCCTTGTCGGAAATCATCTCTATCAAGTAATTTCAAGACCTCATTCCTATCTGGTCTTTGTGAGTGAACGAAAGGTAATACACCGTTGTGATGGCGCACAAAATGAACCGTTATCCATTGCTTTATATCCTCCCAAGTGAAATCATACTCAAGCAATCTATTCAGAATGCCCTCACCGCCGAGCTTGCCCATCTTCGCGGCGTCGCTGGCCTTGGCGCGGCCC
>JAKBAL010000289.1 GCA_021809225.1 Pseudomonadota bacterium
ATATTGTAATTGTTGCTTGAGGATCACGCTTAAGGCGCTCCCGGACATAAACTTGCACAGCATAAGATACTTGCTCATTATAGTAAGTTGCTAAGGATGATCCCTTATGGATTTCTTCTACAAGCGCCATTGACCCTTCTGGAAACATTACTTCTATATGAGATTTTTCACCTCTCAATACTTCTGGGTAAGCTCTCACACAAGCCCAAGTTAAATTAAGGTGTGCTCGCAGCTCCGGGTACTTTTGCTCTAGTTCTTCTTTTTCCTGTTCTAGTTGTTCTAACTTGAGAGGTAAAACTTCAATATGATGAGATTGAAGTGTTATTTCTTCCCCTTCTTTACAAATCCACTTATGCTGTAGCAGGATATCAAGTAGCGCAGAGAATAAACGCTCATATTCAGAAATAATTTTTAATTGTTCTCTGAGTTTGGCTCTCTCGTAAGACTTAGAAACTTCCTCAAAAGCCCCCATCTGCTGAAGAGCATACAGCAAGAGTTTTTGTAACCAAGGGTTAAGTAAATCAGCATTTCCTTCAGCAAGGGAAGGGAGAATTTTGCCTTGGTAGATCTCTCTTTGGACACTCTCGAGGAGAGAGGGAAAAGTAGGCAGAGCATCTCTCACTTCGCAGGATTTATCTAACCCTATAAGTTCTAAGAATGGATCCTTAGCTTTTACAACAATAAGCTGAGAAAGGGAGGATGTTAGAACCCGGTAAATGGCCTCAATTCCTTCCTCGGGTTCGATTGAAAAAATACCTTGCTTTTCTAAGTTTTTTCTGTACTCAGGGGTAGCGACTATACCTACACTCCCCCAATAACCCCAGTTGATGACCTTGACAGGATATAAGCTTTGTGTCTGTAAAGCGCGAGCCAACGCATCTTGAAATACGCAACCAGCTGCATAATTACTTTGACCTGCATTGGCCATAAAAGATTGAATAGAGGAAAAAAACAACAGAAAATCCAAGGACTCATTTTGTAAAGCTTGAGCTAAGTTAAGGCTCCCTTCTCTCTTTGGCATAAGTGCCGACTGAAAGGTAGAATCATCCATATTAAGCAGGCTTTTATCCTGCAAAATTAAAGCAGAGTGAATGGCTCCATGGATTTTTCCAAAATGTTTCTTTGTTTGCTTAACTGCCTCCTGTATCCCCTCTAAATCTACAATATCTGTTTGGCAATATAAAACTTCTCCTCCTAAAGAGTGAATGGCTTCTATTTTATCTTGCCGAGCCTTTTGAGACTGGCGTCCTATCCAAACCAAGCGAGCTTGATAGATACGAGCTAGATGCTGACTTATAGTAAAACCAATACCGCCAGAGCCTCCTACAATTAAGTACACTCCCTTTTCTCTAAAAGGCGAAGGTTGTAAATGAGGATATTGAAAAACTACAGGCTCTATTATATGCCTATGGAACTTCCCTTTTCTCAAAGCCATGACACCTACCTCCTGAGAAAATTCCGATACAACAAGCTTTTCTATAACAGAAGGTGCTTCTGTCGGTTGAGTGTTGTTAAAAGAGAGGTCAACACAGCTTACTGAAAGGGCCGGATATTCATGAGCAAATGTCTGTGCAAGTGCAAGCAGACTTGCCATGTGAGGAGAGATTGGATCTTGAGGAGTTACTTCACATCCATTAAACGTGAGAACCTTTAAGGTTAACGGATGGTTTACCCAGTCTTTTTCAATCAATCCTTTCAAAAAGTGGAATAAATGTAAAAGTTGATCATTTTCATAGGGCGGTATGAAAGAAGCATTCTCTAAAAGAGGAGGATGGCTTACGAAATAAATGAAATCAGGAGCTGCATACTCTTTAAGTAATGTAATCCAAGATAAATCTTCACTCCAAACTAATTGAGTAACTTCATCCTTCTTGTGAGCATTAATCAAAGCCTGTACAATACTTGTGTTGTTATCCAACAACACTAATAAAACACGTTGAGGAAAAGCTTGAGAGCTAGATTGGGAAGATAAGGGAGCAGCTATCCATCTTGGACGATAGTAGAGAGAAGGTTTTTGTTGCGGTAAAGGTCGTGATGACACATCCCGTAACTTAACACATACTACGCCATTCTCATTGACTATAGCAACATGAACACGATTATGTTCTCCTCTTTGAACATAGGCATAATAGACCTGAGGCCCCGAGACCATCTGACTAATCTCTATCTCTTCCATAGCAAAGAGAAGATGAGGAACAAGGGTATGCTGCTGATCATCAAACAAACTTATAGAAGCTTGGAGAGCGCCATCTAGCAAGCTGGGATGCAACCCCCATAGCTGGTTTTCCTCTACTAAACCTTTAGGTAAATGAAGTTTTGCTAATACTTCTGTCTCATTGTGCCAAAGCTCTTTAATAGTTTGAAAGCCAGGACCATAACTCAAATCCATAGATTTAAAGAGAGCATACAAATCCTCCTTAGATTGTTGCTGGGAGCAGCCTGCTTTAATAGCTTCAATATCTATGTAAATGGGCTCTAGAGGCGTAAATTCTGTACTCTCGTAATGGAGAATTCCCTGGGCAAGAAGAACATCCGTAGCCTCCTCTCGAGATTCTGTTACAATTTCAAATCTAAGGTTCTCCTCTCTTGAGAAGAGCTTTATCTTTGTAAGTTGGAACTGCTGTTCAATTCTAAGAGGCCTTAGCCAAGTGACGTCGGAAATCCCCGTAATAAGCTGCTGAGGTAAGGCTAGTGACCCCGCTGCACGCGCCATTTCAAGATAAGCTACACCTGGTAGGGTGGGCACATCATTAACATGATGATCCGCTAGATAAAATTCTTTGCCTGTGAATGTTTTTATAAAGCACTGATTCTCTAGCGTAGAGGTGTTCACATCAAGTAAAGGGTGAAGACTTGAAGCCACAAGACCAGTTGCTGTTCCTACTTCAACCTTGCTATTGCTAACTTCTTTTTGATTAATCCAATACCGTTCCTTCAAGAAAGGATAGGTTGGCAAGCTCACTTTTTGATGTGTTTCTCCTTGATGAAGTACTTCCCAATTAAGATTATACCCTTTAATGTATAAGTCCGCCAAGCTAACCAATTTCTTGCGGTAAACAAACTGCTCCAATTGCTTATCTTGTAGCTCTTGTAAAATTCGATTTAAAAGTTCCTCAAAAATAGGTTCCTGTTCTTTGGATATTTTATCTTTTGCGATGAAGTAGTTTGTAGGTTTTTTGCCTTGTTGAATCTGTTTTAATGTTTCTTGCAACTCCTCTAAGGACGAGACTATCAAGGCACAACGATAATCAAAATGACTTCTTCCCACATTCAAGGTGTAAGAAACGGCTTCTATCGGTAGATTTGAATCCTCATTAAGATAGGTATGTAAATCTTCAATGCGTTTTTTTAATGAATCTGGATGCTTCGCTGATAAGGTAATGAGATAATATGGCTTCGCCTGGTGCGTGGATAAAAGGTATTCTGGCCCTTCTTCTACCACCGCATGAGCATTTGCGCCACCAAACCCAAATGAACTAACTCCAGCACACCGAGGAGTATTTTTCTCTACTTCCCACTCCATTAATTTATCAACGAAATAAAATGGGCTATCTGTGAGATCAATTCGAGAGTTCTGCACTTCAAAATTTACCAATGGTAGGAGTTTTTTATGTTGCATAGCAAGAATGACTTTAATTAGTCCTGCAATTCCAGAGGCAGCTTCTAAGTGTCCAATATTAGTTTTTACTGTCCCTATTCCGCAGAAAGGTTGTGTAGCTGGAGTTTTTTCATGTTGTCTAAAGAGGGAAGAAAAAGCACGCTTTAAGCCATTAATTTCTATAGGATCTCCCAGAGGCGTGCGTGTCCCATGTGTT
>JAKBAL010000290.1 GCA_021809225.1 Pseudomonadota bacterium
TACTACGTGGCAATCCTATGTGCGCAGAGTCTGATGATGTTCGCCACGACCATTCGACTCACGCTCATCGAGAACGAGTTCACCTATTTGAACTTTGTGTTTCTCGCTCTGCCCGCTCTCTACTACATTTTCAATGCTTGGATCATGATCGTGAACCGATTCGCCGTCAAAAGCTTCTTGCACGAGCTCGGCGTTGTGGAGAAGTTTGGCTTCTTTAGACAGCTGGCTCACTGGATCACATTCTTCCCTACGCAGATTTTTTATTCAATCATTGTCCTCTATGGGTTCTTTGAGATCTTGGTCAAGGGCAAAAAAGTGTGTAAACACGGCGCCTCGAAGAAAGAGAACCTAGTACGTCAGACAAGCAAATTGGAACAAATTGTTCGAAAATTGAGTCACCAGTTTGTTCAGTAAGCTCAAAAAAACCTCTTTTGTTTTGCGGAACAGACTCATATAAATAGACGCAAGAAGCCCCAAATTCTCCCCCCAGAGCTACGCCTTGAATAATGCGAAGAATGATCAGTGAAAGCGGCGCTGCGATTCCTATCTGTTCATAAGTGGGAAGAAATCCTATACAGAGAGTAGGAATGGACATCATCAATATCGTTATGGTTAACATTTTTTTTCGGCTGAATTTATCTCCAACATACCCAAAAATAATCCCTCCAAAGGGACGTGCGGCAAGCCCTACTGCAAACGTGGAAAACGTTAAGATAATCGAAACAAACCGATCATTTGAAGGAAAAAATAGCGTGCTAATGACTGTCGAAAAATAAGCATAGAGCGCATACTCATACCACTCTAATACGTTGCCTATAGATGAAGAAATAATTGAGTTTAAAATGTTTTTGTTGTTTTTAATCATGTTCCAAACCCCTATTTAATATCTCTTACTATCTGAATAACTTTTAAAATTCTACGCCTTTATAACATTGGGTCAATAGGAATTATTTTCTGCCTGATCAAAATGAAAACTGCTTATTAAGAACATTTAAGAGGAAAATACACCTTTGAAATAAGATAAATTATAGTGATTAATCTGCTTTTGATGATAGAGGAAGTTTGTCGTTTTTGCTAATCTAAGGATCTTAGGGGCCAAACCAGACTTTACATTGAGAATGAGACTTTTTAATGTGCAGCGAATAACTTGTTTTGGGGTTTAAGGCGTTTAGTAAATGTTACATGAGAAAAATGTCGCTGATGCAAGACGATAGCCTTCCTTTCCCACAAGATATTTATGAGAAACATTTAACTATTATTGAAGGTGTTAATTTTACACCTCGAGAAATCGATGTGATCGCTTGCCTTGTGAATGCACGCGGAACGAATAAGGTTGCATCCCTTTTATCCATAGCCCCGAATACGGTTTTAACTTATATCCGCAACGTTATAGCAAAACTGGGGTGCAACTCGCGGGAAGGGATCATCGACTTTATAGAAAGATCCCATAAGCTTCCTTTGGTAAAAACATACTACGCAAAATTAGTCATCCAAAAGGCCTTTGAAAAGAGCCTGAAGGAAATTTCAAAATTGAACAAACAAGAAAGGAAGGTTCGTTTAATCATTTGTGAAGAAAACCAGGTTTATAAGAAAGCTCTGATTTATTCTCTCGTAAGTCATTTAAAGCAAGTGGGCATTTGTGCCGAAGTTCAAGAAGAAGGAACTAATCCTGAAAGAGAAAGCAGAGAAACGAAAAGCTATCCTCTACTCTTTCTTTTAGGAAGAAAAGATCACGAAAAGCTTCCTAAAGGGCTTGATTATGTCAATTTGTCGGAGCAGAAAAATTATTATCTATTCGTTTTTGAAATCCTCAAAAAGCTTCTTCCAGGGGTTAATTTTGATAATGTTTGTGCAAACTTTATCAAACAGCATAAGGGCATGCGGGTTGATTCTGAAAATAAATTCTTTCAGGAAAATATAGAAAAAAATGACCCCACGATTCACAACAAAATCATTCAGGTTCTGAAAAAAAAGAAGTGGCATTTCTTAGTAGCTATTTTTTTTGTTGCCCTAGTCTACCTTTCTTTTCAAATCGTTAAAAAAAATCAGCTCCCTCCCCAGCAAGAATACAAAGAACCTTCTGTTCGCTCGGATTTAGGCGTTCCAACAGAGTCTGCTTTTCTCCCGCTCCCTAGGCTCCTCGCTAAGATTGATGGAGAATTTAAGCAGCGACAAGGCATTCAAACCATTGCCCTTGTGGGGCCAGGAGGTGCTGGAAAGACCACCATCGCACGACAATATGCGCGCCAGCAAAATGCAGATGTCATCTGGGAGATGAATGCGGATACCCATGAAAGTCTAAAAACTTCTTTTGAAAGCTTAGCTCAAGCGCTTTCAAAAACAGGGGAAGATCAAGGGATCTTCAGAGGTATTCAAGACATAAAAGATTCCACAAAGAGAGAAGGGAAAATTATACTCTTTGTAAGAGAAAGAATCAGACTTTATTCGAATTGGTTTCTCATTTTTGATAATGTGGAAAAATTTACAGATATTCAAAAATATTACCCTCAGGATCCTAACACGTGGGGAGAGGGAAAGATCCTTCTTACCACACGCGATCATAACATTGACAATAATAAATATGTAAACCAGAAAATTTTTATTGGAGAATTAGATCCTCGTCAGAAACGCGCTCTGTTTATTAAAATTATGAGCCATGAAAATAATTTTACTCTCACCTCTTTTCAGGATGAAAAAACGAAAGAATTCTTAGAAGAAATACCCCCATTCCCTCTAGATGTTTCAATCGCAGCTTATTATTTAAAAGCTGCTCAGATTACTTATAAGGAATACTTAAAAAATGTGAGTATTTATCATAAGAACTTCGCAGAAGTACAGGAAAATATTTTAAGAGGAGCAGGAGATTATACAAAAACGCGCTATGGAATTATAACCGTTTCGCTACAAAATCTTATTAATTCGGATAAAGAATTTGCAGATCTTTTATTATTTATCAGCCTTCTTGATCCTCAAGATATTCCAAGGGATTTGTTAGATAAGTTTAAAAATAATCTCACTGTGGATAATTTTATCTATAATTTAAAAAAGTATTCACTTGTTACAGTTAAGTCGTTACTTCCTTCTGTCGGATCCTCCCTTTCAATTCACAGGAGCACACAAGAAATAAGTTTAGCATATCTTATACAAAAATTGGATTTAGAAAATAAGAAAGAACTTTTAGAAGCAGTTGTGGGTGTTTTAGAAAATTACACAAGTGATGCAATAGAACAGGAAGATTACTCAAAAATGAGTCTTTTAAAGAAGCATCTTGAAAGGTTTTTGACCCACCGTTATTTATTAAGTGATGATATTCGAGTCTCTTTAGGGTGTGAATTAGGCGGAATTTGTTTTTATTTAGGGCATTACGCACAAGCGAAGAAAATTTTCGAAGAATGTATCGCAAATTTAAATAATAACGATATTAAAAATTATTCTACAATGACACAGGCTTTAGAATATCTTGGAAATGTTTACAGATACTTAGGAAATTTTGAAAAATCTAAAAATTTTCTTGAGGAAAGTCTTGTCATTTATAAGAAGCATTTTCCTGAAAATTGCATCGGGGTTGCACGGACCTTAGTATATCTCGGAAATGTTTACAAAAACATAGGTCATTATGAAAAAGCAAAAAGCTTGCTGGAGAAAAGTCTTGAAATTTACAAACAACATTTTTCTGAGAACCATCATAGAATAGCTTGGGTTCGGGATCATTTAGGGAATTTATATAGGGAGTTAGGTCTCTATGAAAATGCTAAGGAATTGCTCGAACAGAGTCTTGTCATT
>JAKBAL010000291.1 GCA_021809225.1 Pseudomonadota bacterium
TGAGAAAGATCGACATCTTGTTATGAAATGGGATACCAAAAAAAATACTGCTTTTTTTTGGTCGCAGGAGAATTGCTTTGCAGGAGAGCCCGTTTTTATACAAAATCCTTTAGGGAGTAGAAGAGAAGATGACGGTGTGATTCTTTCACTTGTTTTGGATGGGGATAAAAAAATCTCATTCCTTTTAGTTCTAGATGCTAAAAACTTAAAAGAATTAGCACGGGTCCCCCTTTTATTCAGTGTTCCTTTTGGGTTGCATGGGCAGTTTTATAACTAACAGGTTATTTAAGGGTTGCACCACTACCATCTTTGATGGCTTTTAATTTTTCTCCCACAGGGCAGCAAGGGCACAAAAGTCTGACACGACAAGATCTTCTGCCCGAAGTTCGGG
This sequence comes from Pseudomonadota bacterium, assembly GCA_021809225.1. Next base: position 392 of record JAKBAL010000291.1, read on the forward strand.
ATTGATGTGTGCCTTTTCTAAAAACGTCTGCGATGAAGGAATAAGTCCTTTTAAACTTGCGCGGAGCATTTTTCGCCTTTGGCCAAAAGCGGCTTTAACGACCGCCTCAAGGGCATCCCAAGAGACGTCTTCTCGTGGAACACGCGGAGTCAGATGGACGACGGTTGATGTGACCTTTGGCGCAGGGGTAAAAGCGCCCGGGGACAGGTCAAAAAGTTTTCTTACGTTCGCTTTCCATTGGCACATGACGGAAAGGCGTCCATAATCTGACGTGTTGGGGACGGCTGTTAGGCGTGCGGCCACTTCCTTTTGAAACATGAGCGTGAGACTTTCAAAATCGTCCATGTGTTTAAGCATCTGTAAAAGAAGAGGAACAGAGATATGATAAGGTAAATTGGCGATAATTTTCCGAGGTGCATTTCCAAAAGTATAAAGGGGTAGCGTCAATGCATCCGCATTTAAAAGAGTAAAATCCCCTTTGAAATGGGGCTTTAAGGCTTCTAAGTAAGGGGTGCACCGATTGTCGTGTTCAACGAGGATAATTGACTTGCAAGAGTGTTTAATGATTTCTCGTGTAAGCCCACCAGGACCAGGTCCGATTTCAATGACACTACGCCCTTCGAGGGGCCCTGCAGCCTCCACAATTCGTCTTAAAATGTTTGGATCGCTGAGAAAATTTTGGCCCAGGCTTTTCTTTGCACGTAGCATACGAATAACGTCTTTGAGCGGCTCCATTGACTCGCGTGCTCCTTGATTATATTCGGAGCTGTGAAAGCTCACATCCGTACATCAATAAATGCCTGACGTCTTAGGTCTCTGAGCTCTCGCCTTGCAAGAAGAGAGTGTTTACGAGCGGCGATATGTGCCTGGGCGTCTTCTCTCGAAAGGTCCTCTGTTTTTTTCGATGTTTTCTCACACACCATCACAAGAAGGCCCCCATCTTGAGTAAGTAAAGGCTCGCTTACCTGGTTCAGCGCTAAGGAATTGATAATATTTTGGAGAGGCTCGGGAAAAGTTGATAAGGGTTCATGCTGAGTCAGGCGAACGATGGTTGAGGGAAACCTCTCTTTAGCAATTTTTTCGAGATCAGGACAGCTTTTTGCTGCGTGAGAGATTTCTTGCGCTACATTCATGATTTCTTTTGCCTTTTCGTCCGTGATATTTTTAGGAAAGGGCAATAGCACTTGCTGCATCGTTAAACGCGTACTCTCTTCAGAGTAGGGTAATTTTTGCTCAATAAACGCAATAAGAGTGTAGCCCTGCGAGGTACGAATAGGACTGGAAAGCTGACCAGGTTGCAGTTGAGAAACAGCCTCTTTAATTTCAGGGTCTAGTTGATCTTCTGTAAGCCACCCCATATCTCCTCCCTGTGTAGATGTGGCAGATTGTGAGAATTGTTGAGCAAGGGCTGAAAAATGCGCTCCCTTTTGAATCTCTTCAATAAGCTGGTTAATATTTTGCTTTACTCCCTCTTCCTGATCTAGGCGATCAAAGGGCAACACGATTTCTGCCAAGTGGTATTGAGTTTTCGTTTCTTTTTCTTTTTGAAGCTTAATTTCTTGATCAATTTCCCAATCAGCAATTTGGAGAGAAAGAGAGAGGTCTTGCGTATGTTTCTTTTTTACTTGCTCTTCAAGGGATTTAAGGGGGTATTTCTCCGGAATATAAATGAGCCAGATCAGCTGGGCCTTCATTTGATCTTCAAACGTCTTAAAAGGAATATTATTGTCTTTCATCATTTGGACAACAGTTCCTTTTGGCATTCCATTACTTTCTTCAATTTCTTGGAGAGTTGCTTGAATATGATCTTTGTTAATATCAATGTTGTATTTTTTCCCCACTTCTAGTTGCAACGTTTCATCGATCATGATCCGTAACATTTGAGGTTTCATTCGATCAAGATTCTCAGGCGTTGGCTCTAAGCCTGAACTTATTGCGGCAAAGCGTAAGCGATTCATTAAATCGGCTTTTGTAATGATGCTATTATTAACAACAGCAGCAATGCGGCTTGAAGAAGAGGAGTCTGCTTTGATGTGCGCTCCAGAAATTAAAAAAATGAATAAAACAAGAAAACAACGCATGATATCTTTTCCTTTAGACGCTTGAGAGTGGAGAGTAATATATAATCCTTGTTGACATTTTTGGGAATACATTGTTTTAGGAGTAGGTTTCGTGAACAAATATTTAGAATGACTTTTATCCTTATCCAATAAATTCTATCAAATTTTGTATGTCTTAATATACTCTTTTTTCCGTATTCTGAGAAAATATGAAAACCATGAGAGGAAGGTCTTGAATTTTTTTCAAAACTGACTAATTGTCTCCTATCCATATTTAAATTATGAGTGTTATGAGACAGCTTTCAAGATACATATTTAGCCAACTTTTTTTTACTATTTTTACAGTGACAATTGTGCTTACTTCTATTATGTGGCTTGCTCAATCATTACGCTATATTGATATTGTAGCGAATAAGGGAGTTCCCTTCCTTCTGTTTTTTGAAATGATTGTCTATCTTTTACCTAATCTGGTCGTGATTATTGCCCCCATTGCAGTCCTCATCGGTGTTCTTTTTATTTATAACAAACTTATTGCAGATCATGAGCTTGTCGTTATGCAAGCCTCAGGTTTGGGGTATTGGCAACTCGCAAAACCCGCTGTTTTAATTTCTTGTTTATTCACAGTTGTTATTTATGTACTTACGCTTTATCTTCTTCCAGTTTCTTTTAGAAAATATAGTGAGATTTCTTTAGATTTAGGGGAAAGATCTTTAATAAGTCTTGTTCAAGTAGGGCAATTTAATACTTATAGCAGGTTTACTGTTTATGCGCGTAATCAAGATGCTCAAGGAAACTTTTTTGGTATTTTAATTTATGATGGTAGCCAAGGGGAAAAAAGAACTTTGTTTACGGCTGAAAAGGGAATTGTATTTGATAAGGGAGAGGGGGGACATCTGCGACTTATTAATGGAAGTCGTCAGGAGAAAGATTTAAAAACAGGTAAACCTTCTATTCTATATTTTGATCGTTATATCATTGAAGCTAAAGATCCTTCTGCAGGAGAAGAGAAAGGCGAGCGTATTTTGAAAGCTTACGAACGCTTTATAGGGGATTTATTGAACCCACCAAAGACGTTGTCTCCCTCCAAGCGCTTAGAGTTTATAGCAGCGGCTCATCAGCGATTAATTTCGCCCCTTTATGCGCTAGCGTTTGGACTCTTAGCTGTTTGTGCCATGATCTTAGGACATTTTAATCGAAAAGGGAGAACGACAAGAATCTTGGTGGCTTGTAGTATTGCAAGCATCATTGAAGTGAGTGCTTTGGTCTTTTTAAATACATTAAAATATTCAAGTCTCATGATTTCTTTGTCTTATGGG
>JAKBAL010000292.1 GCA_021809225.1 Pseudomonadota bacterium
GATGATACGGCAAACTCGCCAATCTTTGCTTATGTCAACCCATACTCCTGAAGAATACCCCATGGCTGTTCAACTTGCGGGATGTGAACCTGAAGTTATGGCAGAAGCTGCGAAGCTGAATGTGGAAAGAAGAGAGCTTCTTATTGAAAACAAAACGGTATGGCTTATGAAAAAGGTTGTTAACTGTCATGCAGGATCGGCACTGATGCGGGATGAAAGTCATGCTGCCAAAATTATTGAAGCCACAGTTAAGGCTGTCAACGTTCCTGTAACACTTAAAATGCGTACGGGATGGGACGATCAAAATCGAAATGCGCCCCGCCTTGCAAAAATTGCTGAGGACTGTGGCATCAAAATGATCACGATTCACGGAAGAACGCGTTGTCAGCTTTATAATGGTAAATCAGATTGGTCTTTTATCCGCACAGTTAAAGAAGCCGTTCGTATTCCTGTTATTGGCAACGGGGATGTGGTGACAGTTGAAGATGCTAAAGAGTTATTATCTCTGTCAGGAGCTGCGGGCGTTATGATTGGACGTGGAGCCTATGGCAGACCGTGGTTTTTGCACCAGGTGAGCCATTTTCTTAAAATGGGAGAAAAGCTCCCCAATCCCTCACTAGAAGAACAGAAATGTCTTGTCTTAGAGCATTTTGAAGATATGTTAATCCATTATGGAGAGCATACGGGACTTTTGATGGCTCGAAAACATCTGGGTTGGTATAGTAAAGGATTAGCGGGTTCTGCAGAGTTTCGAGTCTCTGTTAATCAAGCGAGCACCATTAAAGATGTTAAGGATCTCGTAAAAGTATTTTATGACAAGAACTTAGAAAGTTGACTATGAATGACTTTAACAAACAACTTTATAGTCTTGGGCTTCAGGGAGTCGTTGAGCGGTATTTAAAGCACTATTTTGACCTTCATGGGGATATTTTACCTGGGGAAGGGCTTCATGCTTTTTTGATAAAGGAAGTAGAACGGCCTTTAATTGAAGAAACCTTAAGACGGCTGAATGGCAATCAAGTCCAAGTTGCTAAGCTTTTAGGGATCAATCGAAACACCCTAAGGCGTAAGATACGAGACCTTCATATCTCTTTTGAGACTCTCTGAAATGATTCTTAGTCAAGTCTATGAACATTTGAAAGAATGGGCGTATCGACATAATGCGGGGCGCAAACTACTTATTTTCTTAGTTGCAGGCTCGATTCTTTCTGTTCTTGCAACCTATGTGATGTTAACGAAAACATCGCCTTTCATTAAGAACCGAGGGATTCTTGCCTTTCTTTTGTGCCTTGATTTCGTTTTTTTAATGACCCTCACTGCGGCTATAGCCAAATATGTAGCCGAATTATGGGCAGAACGAAAAAGCGATCAAGCCGGGTCGAAGCTTCATAGTCGCATTGTCGCGATATTTAGTCTTTTGGCAATTGTTCCCACAATTCTTGTTGCAGGGTTTTCTGCTATTTTCTTTAATATTGTTATCCAAAGTTGGTTTAACCAAAGAGTGGTAACGGCTATTGGCGAGTCAGTTGCCGTTGCGGGTGCTTATTTAGGGGAGCATCAAAATGTCATTAGTGCAAATGCTCAGGCTATGGCAGCAGAACTTGTGCCACTCATACGTTACTTTAATCCGGAATCAGAATCCATTAATCAAAAATTAACAGAGCAGATACAATTACGTGCGCTTGATGAAGCGATCATATTGACAAGCGATATGCGGGTTTTGGGTCGATCTCAATTTTCTTTTGCATTGGATTTTGAACCCAATCTTATGAATGACTTTAAAAATGCTAAAACAACGCCTGTTATTTATACGAATGAAGAAAATGATCGTGTGAGGGCGCTTGTCCTCATTGACCCACTTACAGATACATATTTGCTTGTGGGGAGACGTGTTTCTCCAACTGTTTTAAACCGCATAGAAAATCTTTCAAAAGCCTCTCGAGAATACGAACGTCTTGAATCCGAGGGGGCAAGTATTGCCTTAAAGCTGGCTGGGATTTTTGTGGGGATGGCTCTTTTATTGCTGCTGGCTGCTGTTTTGGGTGGGTTGATCTTTGCCAATAAACTGGCTCGCCCCATTCGTCGTTTAATTCAAGCCTCTGATGAGGTGTGTAAAGGTAACCTTTCTGTTCGGATAGCTGGAGAAGATGAAACGGAAGAACTGTCTTCTTTGACATCTGCCTTTAACCGCATGACCGCCCAATTAGAATCCCAAAGAGATGAGTTGCTGGTTGCTAATGAACAACTCCATGAGCGGCGTCGTTTTACAGAAGCTGTATTAGCAGGTGTTTCAGCAGGTGTTATTGGTTTGGATGCACGCGGAAATATCCATTTACCAAATCAATCAGCTAGCAAGCTTATTGGCATCGATTTAAAGCACGAGATAGGAAAAAAGTTTATTAAAGTCGTTCCTGAAATGGCATCTCTTTTCCAAGAGATTAAGAAAAAAAGATCTGATTTCATTGAAAAGCAAGTTGTTCTTAATCGCAATGGACATGGTTACACACTTTTGGTTCGTCTTTCTCTTAATCAAATGCATGACAAGCTAACAGGATATGTTATAACCTTTGATGACATTACTCAACTAGAAGCAGCTCAACGAACGGCTGCCTGGGCTGAGATGGCCCGACGGATTGCTCATGAAATCAAGAATCCCTTAACCCCCATTCAACTTTCAGCTGAACGCTTAAAAAGACGCTATAGTAAGCAAATTCTGCAAGACCCTGAAACATTTCAAAATTGCGTGGACACCATCATTCGGCAAGTAGGTCATCTTGCCCAGATGGTGGGAGAATTTTCATCTTTCGCGCGCATGCCTGCTCCCGATATTAAGCCTGAAGATTTGGTCAAAATTTGCAAAGAAGAAATTTTTCTGCAACAGCAGGGGCATGCTGACCTCAAAATTGAGTTTGTCTCGTCTTTGAAGTCTTTGTTTTTTCCTTGCGATCGGGGACAAATTGGCCAAGTCCTTACGAACCTTATCCAGAATGCAAGCGAGGCCATAGAAGCAAAGTCGACTCCTTATGGGCATGTGAAGATAAAGCTAGAGACTGAAGGACAGAACGTCATTTTATGCGTTGTTGACAATGGAATTGGTTTGCCCCCGGGAGGGAGAGAACGTTTAACCGAACCTTATGTAACCTTTCGTGAAAAAGGCACTGGGCTGGGGCTTGCGATTGTGAGAAAAATCATAGAAGATCACGGGGGGAGATTAAGTTTTCAAGACTATCTAGGAGGAGGCGCTGTTGTACAAGTTTTGTTTACGCGTTCCAATATGCACCAGCAAGTTCAAAATTAGGAGATGCTCAGAATGAGTCAAGATATTCTCATTGTAGATGACGAGCCAGACATAAGGGATCTTATGGCTGGAATTCTTAGTGATGAAGGATATACATGCCGTGTTGCTTCCAGGGGGGAAGATGCTTTAGAGGAGATTTCTTTAAGGCAACCCAACCTTCTCATTCTTGATGTATGGCTTGGCGATCCTAAATATGATGGCCTGAAGATCTTGGAACGCATAAAGAAAACAAATCTAGACCTTCCTATCGTGATGATTAGTGGACATGGTACTGTGGAGACGGCCGTTAATGCCATTAAATTGGGTGCTTATGATTTTATCGAAAAACCTTTTAAAACCGATCGACTTTTGCTGATTGTTTCAAGGGCTCTGGAAGCTGCAAGTTTACGAAAGGAAAATAATTACCTTAAGGAAGAAATCAACCCTCCTCAAATGATAGGAAGCTCGCCA